>JAGXSZ010000003.1 GCA_018333515.1 Actinomycetota bacterium | reverse complement strand
CGAAGAAGCTTTCGCAAAAGCAATTAGAGGCAGCCAACAAAGATATCGAGATTTGGCGCCAGGAATTAAACCAGTGTATCAATACCGATCAGACAGGTGTTGTGCGGGTTAAGGTTGCAGGCACACTTGATTCTCACGGGAAGCTTATTCCTGATTCGTTGAAGTTTTATTTTGAACAAAATGGTGCGCCTGATGGGGGAGTTGTTTATATCCCTGCGCCACTTAGCCAAATCCCAACACCTCAAGCAGTGGAGAAGGATAGTTATGATGCAATAAGTAGCACGGTTAAAGATACGCTTAACATGAAAAAACAAATATCAGCAAGCGCGAATTATAACCGTATTAGTGCTGCTAATTATGCTAACTATTATACCTCTAATACATCCGCCTTATGCACCAGTAGTATATTAGCAAATCCTTATTATTGGAATACCAATGTTTATCCCACATACAAACTTTGTGCTGATTGTGCGGATTATATATCCCAGTCGATGCGAGCAGGTGGAATACCAACGAGCAATTACTGGTATTATGATCAAAACTATTCCAGGCCAGAGTGGTGGACTGCGAATGGTCTCCGTACATACATGGTATTAAATGGTTATATGAACCAGGCAACAAATCTTAACCAGTGTGTTGCTGGCTATCCATTTTTCTTAATGAGTGGAGGTTCTGCATATCATGCCATGATGATGGTATCTAACGATGGTACAACCAGAAGACTTGCAGCCCATACAAGCGATAGGAAATGGTATATATGGAACGGCACAATCTCAGACGCTTATTACTATTATGTAATATATTAATAAAAGCTTGCGTAAATGAGTTTTAAGCAGCGGATTGAGATAACAACCGAGCGCTTTCAAGAATAAATCGGCTAAGCCAGGCCGTCACCTCGCTAGGCGATGGTCTGGCTTGGTAATATGTGACTTCGTAGTCTATGCACCGCATATATGTCTAGCATCCATTTTAAGTAGGAGGGGATGTTGTTCGCAAACATATAATAGGGCATTTCTTTGCTTAGTCAACACTTTCTTGCGTACACTATATAATCTGGATCAAGTACAGTCCAGCATGCTCATCTTGCAATCAGGCTAATTCTTAGGGTTATCAGGCACATACATATCGCCTTTTCAGGGGTGATCGCGTCTATAGAGACATAGCTGCCCTTAGTAAGCTTTCTAAGCTTGGCCAGCTTTGGAAATAAGTCTAACAAGTCTAACTATTGTATAAGGAGAGATAAATTGCTAGCCAACAGGTTTAATAAGATAGCTGTTCTTTGCTTGCTAAACGCAATTTTACTTGCCCACACAACATGGGTTAGATATAACGCGAATAGCTGCCCATCTTGCAACCAGGTAAGTTTTCTTAAGGTTAATGGTATTTATATCGCTATTCTAGGTATTGTTGTTTCTCTTGTATTAGCAGCTATTATTCTATTTGCTAATCGCCATACAAGCTTACAATATTTAGCTTTAGTTATCTCTGCCATATCTGCTAGTTTCGCGCTGTACCTCCAAATAGCGCAATTTATCTTGTCGGGACGTTTTTGTTTCCCTTGCTTGGCCGCAGCAGCGGTCTTCTATATAATCTTTTGCATTTTGGTCTTGGAAATTCTTATTAGGCCACGGTTTTCTATAGCTAAAGGGATTATAAGGGATCATATAGCGTTCAGGGCAATTAATAGGATTAAGGCAGGCGATAGCTTATAATTAGGATCGCACGTTTCGTGCGCTCTGTTGGTATTGGGTCGAATCCGATTTTGGGTTAAACAATTTCTAAGCGAATCCCTTAGTTAAGGAGAGTACAAAATGCAAAAGAGATTAGCGCTTTCATGTATGCTTATTTGCATAGTATTAATGTTGACTGCCTCGATCGTAGCAGCTTCTGGCAGCAAGACCTACGAAAGAAAGATCATTCTATTTGATAATAAGGTAAAGCCGGAAGCGCAAGACGCTTTGATTCGCAAATACGGATACCGCTTGAAACACCTCCATTTAATAAACGCCGCAGTTGCTGTGTTGCCATCAGAAGCGCAGACAGCTTTGGCTAAGAGCCCTGGTGTTATTGGAATTGAGAATGATGGAATCGTTGTCGCTTTAGGTGGCAAAACCATCGCTGAATCAACCCAGGCTTTACCCTGGGGCATAGATAGGATTAACGCAGACCTTGTATGGCCAGTATCGATAGGCTCAGGGGTTAAAGTTGCGGTTATCGATACTGGAATTGATATAGCCCATCCGGATTTAGCTGCAAACGTAAAAGGCGGTTTTAACGCAATCAACCGTAAGGCAAGCGCAAACGATGATCATGGTCACGGTAGCCATGTTGCCGGCATTGTAGCTGCAGTTGATAATAGTATTGGTGTTATAGGTGCAGCACCAAAGGCTGAGCTTTTTGCAGTAAAAGTTTTAGATAAAACAGGGTCAGGTAGGATTTCCGATGTTATCGAGGGCTTGCAATGGGCAGTGGATAACCGTATACAGGTTGCGAATATGAGTCTTGGAACAACCACTTACAGCAAAGCTTTACATAAGGCTGTAAAGAACGCTTGCAGCACTGGCCTAATTATTGTAGCGGCGGCTGGAAATAATGGGCCAGGTTTAAATACTGTGAATTATCCAGCTAGATTTAATGAGGTAATTGCTGTTGCCGCAACCGACGAGAATAATCTAGTTACATCGTTTAGCAGCCGTGGTCCAGAAATTGACGTAGCTGCACCGGGAAGTAATATTTATTCGACTTTTAACAATGGGGGTTATGCAACCTTAAATGGCACCAGCATGGCAGCACCACATGTTACTGGTGCTGTAGCCTTGAAATTGCAGATCAATCCTGAGCTTACACCTCTTCAGATTTTGGAGCAATTAAAAAGAACGGCAAGCTATCTCCAAAATACAACGCCAGAGGAACAAGGCTCTGGTTTAGTAGATGCTGCTAAACTAATATCTGCAAGATAATCATTTAGTATTTGCAATAAATTTGATTCTGGCTCAACTAGCGCTGGGAGGCTTATCATGAGTAAAAGTCTAATCTTTTTTACGCTCTTACTTTTAATTGTTATCACTGGATACGCTATAGCTAGCAATAATCAAAACAAACAACTATCTTCAGTAACAATCAAAGAGCTGCAGGCACAATTAGGCGATTATCTTAAAAAAGATACGGATCTTAGGCACTGGAAGCTACTTGATACGAAGATATCCCTTGTCTCTCAAGAAAGTTCTGGCGCAGAGGTCTCAGCAGTATTTCATACCGAGAGAGAATATCGTTTAAATTATGCTAAAGCCGATGATGCACCTGCTCTTAAAGGGCGCTCTGCCTTCATGAAGAATAACGCGAAGAAGCTTTCGCAAAAGCAATTAGAGGCAGCCAACAAAGATATCGAGATTTGGCGCCAGGAATTAAACCAGTGTATCAATACCGATCAGACAGGT
>JAGXSZ010000002.1 GCA_018333515.1 Actinomycetota bacterium | reverse complement strand
CATAAGCTCAATAACCAGCCGACCATAATCGAACTGGGAGACATCAAAATCGACCCGGCCAAACACTCGGTCGCCGTCGACGGCAACGAGATCTCGCTTCGCCTTAAAGAGTTCCAACTACTTCACGTGCTCGCCTCAAAGCCCGGTGTCCTGTTCACACGTCACGATTTGGCGGCGCGCGTGTGGGGCCATGAGTTTTACTCGTCGAGCCGCACCATCGACGTGCACATAAGGCGCATCCGCAACAAAATCGAAGAGCACTCGCGCTTTTCCTTTATACAGACCGTACACGGCCTCGGTTATAAGTTCCAAGCCGAGGAGAAAATTCCATGCGAATAGGGCGAAAACTAGTCGTAAGCCACACACTGCTGGCGGTCTTGACCTTTGCTGTCACCAGCATCGTCCTCCGCTCGTCCCTCGCCTATTATCTGATAGCCGTCGTCGCGATAGGCGCGTCGCTGCTCGTCATCGGAACAAGCTACATGCTTTCGAACTCGTTTACGACACCTTTGAAGCGGATGATAGTCATGGCCGAGCGGATGGCCAACGACGACCTCGAGCAGAGATTGCCGGTTCGCGAAGGCGACGAGATAGGTGAGCTGTCGAAATCGTTGAACGAATTGGCCGAAAAACTAAAGGCGCGCATCGACGAATTGAGTACCGAGAAGGCCAAGTCCGACCTCATCTTCAACAATATGGCCGAGGGCATCCTCCTATTAAACCAGAACGGCGAGGTCGTGCTGACCAACCCTTCCATCGAGGGCATATTTAGTGTGGCGACCGCCGATGTCATCGGCAATCAGGTCGTTCATTCCATCAAGAACTACGACCTCGACCATGCGATTCAAGAATCAGCGGTGAACAAGCGCGAGGTCATAGACGAGTTGGCGCTACAGTCACCTTTTAAGCAGCTAAGAATACGCGTCATGCCCATTACGAACAGCTTGGGCGAAGACCAGACGCTCGTGGTCATCCGCGACATTACCCAGCAGAAACAGGTCGAACGATTAAGAAAAGACTTCGTAGCCAACGTATCGCACGAGCTTAAGACGCCGCTGACCGGTTTGAAGCTTTTGTCCGATAATCTCCTGCGCAGCATCGACACGGACCCCGCTTCGAGCAAGGTCTTCATCATGCGCCTGGACAAAGAGCTTAGCACGCTCATCAGCTTAGTGCGCGAACTCATCGACCTCTCCAAGCTTGAGAACCCGCAGGAGACCGCGGAAAGAATCCCGGTCGACCTAGAGGAAGTCGTCGTCGAGGTCTGCGCGAGTTTCTCCCAACTCGCGGCATCGAGCAACCTTAAGCTTGACTGGGATATCGCGAACGAAGTGCCCGGTATCGCAGGTGACCGGGAGCAGATTTTTACTTTGGTCAGAAACCTTGTCGACAACGCGATTCGATACACGCCCGCCGGCGGAAAAATCAATGTGCGTGTCGAGAGCGTAGCCGGGCTTGCGAGACTCGCGGTCATCGACAGCGGCATCGGACTGGCCAAGCGCGAGATACCGAGAATATTCGAGCGTTTCTACCGGGTAGACAAAGCCCGGAGCAGAGAGACCGGCGGCACTGGCCTCGGCCTCTCGCTCGTCAAACACATCGCCGAAAACCATGGCGCGATAATCGACGTTGAAACCTCGCTTGGCATCGGCAGCACCTTCTATGTAACCTTCCCCGCCAACCCGAACGAGACGCCCCGGGATATCGGATGAACCAGGCTTTTCGCGCACTAGAAAGCCGGACGGTCCCGGCATCGCGTTAGGCGCTCCCCAAGCTTATTGCCAGTTAACATTTTTTTAACAAAATGGTTACAACTTTTTCACCACATACCGTTGAAGCACGGCTATGCTTACCAAGGTGCTGTTCGAAGAAGGGCCCATAGAACGCACATCATACAAATTTTGTAGGAGGTTTACATGAGACTATTTTCGCGCGTATCACAGAAGCACTCACTCTATGCCGTTATCGCACTAATGCTCGTTCTCGCCCTAGCCGTCGTCGGCTGCAACTCGGGCGGCAAAACAGACACCGGGGGCGCCACCGGCGAGTCGGAGATCTCAGGCACCACTAAAATCGATGGTTCAAGTACCGTGGCCCCGATTAGCGAAGCGGTGGCGGAAGAATTTATAGCTGCCAACCCGGGCGTTCAGGTAACGGTCGGCACGTCGGGCACGGGCGGCGGTTTTAAGAAGTTCACCACCGGCGAGATTGACATCAATAACGCGTCCCGGCACATAAAGGATGAGGAGAAGGAAGCGGCTGAGAAAAACGGTATCGAGTACGTCGAGATACCCATCGCCTACGACGGGATTTCGATCGCCGTCAACCACGGCAATGACTGGGCTACATCCATAACAGTCGACGAACTCAAGAAGATATGGGCGCCGGACAGCACGATTAAGACTTGGAAAGAGGTTCGCTCCAGCTGGCCGGATGAAAAGCTCGTGCTCTACGGCCCGGGCACCGACTCGGGTACCTTCGACTACTTTACCGAGACCGTTAACGGCGAGTCCGGCGCGAGCCGCACCGACTATACGGCAAGCGAGGATGACAATGTGCTCGTACAGGGTGTAGCCGGCGACAAAGGCGCGTTGGGCTACTTCGGTTACGCGTATTACGCGGAGAACGCGAGCAAGCTCAAAGCACTCGCGATCGATGCCGGAGACGGCGAGGTCAAGCCCAACGACACCACCATCATGGACGGCACCTATAAACCATTCGCGCGACCCCTCTTCATCTATGTGAACAAAAAGGCGATCGAGCGGCCGGAGGTCAAGGAATTCTTGAGGTTCTACTTCACCGAAGGCAGGGCGCTCGTCGCCGAAGTCGGTTACGTACCGCTCAACGACGCGGAGTATGAGGAAAACCTAAAGCTGCTCGAATAACCCTGCGGGCGCTTATCGACGTATGTTACAATATCATGAGGCAAGGGCATCACCGGCGACCGATACGGCCGGTGATGCCAAAGCTTTTCAACGCAAGGAGTGACGTCTTTGAACGCTGAACAAAAAGCCAAAAACACAATGTTCGAATTGCCGCCCGCCAAAGTCAGAATGCGAAAGATCAAGGAGCGCCTCATCTATTCGGCTCTGCTCGGCTGCGTCCTGATGTCGGTGCTGACCACGGTAGGGATAATCTTATCGCTCGTAACGGAGACATATTCGTTCTTCCAGGAAGTGCCGCTCGTCGCATTTTTAACCGACACGCGTTGGACACCGCTCTTCGCCGACAAACACTTCGGTATCATGCCGCTCGTCGCGGGAACGCTAATCATCCTTGTCGGGGCGAGCCTCGTGGCGCTGCCTATCGGGCTGGCAAGCGCGCTCTACCTTAGCACCTACGCAAAACCGGGCGTCCGTAAGGTGGTCAAACCATTGCTGGAGGTGCTTGCCGGAATCCCGACCGTCGTCTACGGCTACTTCGCCCTTATGTTTGTCACCCCGCTCCTTCGCGCGTTCATCCCGGATTTGAGCATCTTCAACGCGCTCAGCGCGAGCATCGTCGTCGGCATCATGATAATCCCGATGGTCTCCTCGCTCAGCGAAGACGCTCTTGGCGCGGTTCCGCGCTCGCTGCGCGAGGCGGGGTTCGCGCTCGGGGCGACCAGATTCGAGGTGGCGACAAAAATCGTCCTGCCGGCCGGACTCTCAGGCGTCATGGCCTCGTTCATCCTGGCGATATCCCGTGCCATCGGTGAAACCATGATTGTGGCCCTCGCTGCGGGCGCAACGCCGAAACTCACCCTTAATCCCCTGGAAAGCATCCAGACCATGACGGCATACATCGTTCAAGTGAGCATGGGCGACACGCCACACGGCACAATAGTATATAAGACGATTTTCGCCGTCGGCATGCTCCTTTTCCTTGTAACGTTTGCGATGAACATCTTGGGGCAACTGGTGACCCGTCGCTACCGGGAGGTGTACGAGTAGTGGAAGAGGAATCATTGGCGTTCAAAAGACGACTGAAACGAAGGGCTAGGCTCGATGTGGCCTTCCACGGCCTGGTTCTCATGGCAACGGCGTTTGCGCTAATCGTGCTGGCGGCTTTGTTGTTCGACGTTTTCCGCAAAGGCCTCGGCTGGCTCGACTTCCAATTCCTGTCTAGCTTCCCGTCGCGCATACCGGAGCGCGCGGGTATCCACTCATCATTGATGGGAACCCTGTGGGTAACCTCGATAACGGCGCTCCTCACATTTCCGATTGGCGTCGCAACCGCCATCTTCTTGGAGGAATATGCCCCTAAGAACCGGTTGATGAATTTCATAGATATCAATATCGCCAACCTCGCCGGCGTACCGTCCATTGTCTATGGTATCCTCGGGCTCGCCATTTTTGTGCGCGGCATGATGCTCGGTCGCACCGTCTTAGCGGGCGCGCTCACAATGACTCTGCTCGTTCTCCCCATCATGATAATCACTTCGCGCGAGGCGCTTCGAAGTGTGCCGAGTTCGCTCCGCCTGGCCTTTCTGGCCATGGGCGCGACAAAGTGGCAGACGATACGCCACATAGTGGTGCCCGCGGCGCTCTCCGGCATCTTCACCGGCTCTATCCTTACAGTATCGCGCGCTATCGGGGAGACCGCTCCGCTCATCCTCATCGGTGCCCTTTCGTTCGTCGCGTTCGCCCCGAGAAGCCCGTTCGACGGGTTCACGGTTTTACCGATTCAGATTTTCAGTTGGGTCTCACGCCCGCAAGCCGAATTCAGCAACCTGGCCGCCGCTGCGATCATTGTCCTGCTCATCGTCTTACTCTCGATGAACGCGGTATCGGTATGGCTCCGGCACCGGTACGAGAAGCGAAACGGTAAATAATTACCGCCGGCCGAGCAGCACTCGCGCCGGCGCGCCATCGGCTCCTATGATCTTTAGCGGCAAGCACATTATCTCGTAGCGACCAACCTCGACCCCTGATAGATCGAGTCCCTCGACTATGACGATGCCGCTCTTAAGAAACGCGCGATGAACCCCGATTCCCTGATGATACGCGCCGACCGAGAGGTAGTCTATTCCGACGAGTCTCACTCCCGACTCGGCTAGGTACTCCGCCGCTTCCGGTGTGAAGTAGACGAAATCGGCGGTGAATTCGGGGCTCTCCCAAAGGGCCGAGTTTCTAGTCTTGCAAAGCACCCGGGTCTCCCCGACAATCCCGGCGGCTTTCAGCTCTTGCGGTGTGATGCTTTGTTCCGATTTAACCTCGATGACCACCGCCTCACCGACGAGCACATCGAGCGGCAGCTGCTCGACTGTCGGCGCCCCCTGTAAGAAATGGGCGGGCGCGTCGACGTGCGTGCCGGTGTGGCTGCCCATCCGAATGACCGAGACATCCGAGGACGCCCCCTCGCTTATCGAATGGACCGGCGCGCGCTCAAAGCCCGGGTCGCCCGGCCAGGTCGGCATCGACTCATGGATGCCGACGGAGATGTCGTAGATACTCGCGTATGCATGGTTTTCAACCATAATATCTCCCCAAATCGAACCATCGAACATTAGGTTGCTTGCACCCATTGTGGGTGCTACGGCTCCAAATATACGGCTGGCGCTGTGCTCTCGGGCGACCTCAGGCTTGATATGGCTACCACAAAGTGACGGTACTCCTTGCAGGCTCCGGCAGGTCAAGCTGCGGACAAGAAAATTCACTCCGTTGGTTTTCAACACAGCTCACGCCTAATATGGATATGAATTTCAATACTGTGGCGGCGCTCTCCTGTCACCGGACGCCGTTTTCTGTGTTTCTTGCGAAAAAAGCTATGCTGTCCCGCGCTTTTATTAAACTTTTAGGCTTCGAAGCATGGGGCGGCGGAAACGCAATCGGCGGTTCTCCATCAAGCGCAAGCAGTGCCAAACAACCACTTTATGCCATATAGAGCAGGGAAAATATTAGTTTAGTCGATGCCGCTTCGGGAAAAATTTGCATAGCCGTAACCGCCACGGGCCGCCCCATCTCACGGGTGACGCTTGAAAGAGGCGGTTTAGATTCACGGCATTTACTAAGCATAGTCTCGGCAAAGGAGGTGAATTTATGAGAAAAAGAATTTGGTTCATTCTTGGCGGCGCGCTCATAATGGTATTGGCGAGTTACGCTACCGTTTCAGCACTAACCGGAGGCTTTGCGGGCAGGACGACGACTGGTTGCGGCAATGGCGGTTGTCACTCTACGGGAACGCCGAAGCCTACCGCGACTATTGTCGGGCCGGCAAGCCTGACTACAGGAGAGAGCGCCCTGTACACGGTAACGGTCGTTGGCGGTTCGTCCACGACGGGAGCGGGCATCGATTTCGGTGTGACGGCGGGAACATTAACCGCGGGCACCAACACGATGCTCTCCGGCTCTGAAATCGTCCACTCGACAAAGGTCACGCGAACTTTTAGCTTCACGCTCACAGCGCCCGCGATAGCCCAAACGATAGCCTTAAATGGTGCGTTCGTCTCATCGGACAACGACGGCAGCGCGGGTGACGATACGTTCGGAGTGACCTCGATGACGATAACCGTCACGGCGCCGCCGACCACAACCACCACACAACCCACAACCACAACAACAACGCAGCCGCCGACCACAACAACAACGCAGCCGCCGACCACGACCACCACACAACCCACAACCACAACAACGGTCGTCATACCCGCTAGAATCGACATTGTGCCCGATTGTCTCATCAAAGATCGGCCGATGGCGGTGAGAGTATTCCTATACGGTAGCGCGTCGCTCGATGTCTCAAAGGTCAAGAGAGGCAGCATCAGGCTCGATGGCGCATCACCGACGTCGATCCCTAGGGTCCGCGCAGACCTAAACGGCGACGGCAAGCCGGACATGATGCTGATATTCAAAGCAGAAGACCTCGACCTCGAAATAGGCGAGCAGAACCTATGTCTCACCGGTATGACCGATGGCGGTAAGCACTTCAAGGGCTGTGACACCATATGTGTCAAGAGCGTTCGACCAGCCCACGCTACCACCTCGAGCACGAGTCCGGCTAGTTCGACGACCCTGAACACGACTTCATCGAGCACAATATCATCGAGCACCACCGGCTCGACCCAAGCGATGAACGCAACGACCGAATCTAGCACAAGCGGCTCGCGCCGGCAAGCACACCAACAGCTCAGCGACATGATCCGTGACGCGGCGCACAACATCGTCCGCGACCGCAAACGCGACCGCAGTTGCGATTAATCATCCAAACGCGCAAGGCTCACGCATAGACATGTGCCGCAGGAATCACAAAAAGAGGGGAGCGCTCCCCTCTTTTTGTTCCGCCGTACATGCTGTATATACCCGCTATTTCATCGAGCCTTACGCGCGACAGCCTGCGTCACGGCCTCCATGATATGTTCGACCGTGAGACCGTATTTATCCCACAGCTCGCGCGGCTCACCGGACTCGCCGAAGGTATCATCGACACCGACAAACTCCTGCGGCACCGGGAAACGCTTTGCCGACACCTCCGCGACCGCGCCGCCGAGACCGCCGTAAATCTGGTGCTCCTCGCAGGTCACAATGGCCCCCGTCTCTTTCGCGGCGGCGACTATCGTCTCGATATCGATGGGTTTTATAGATGGGCTATCCACCACCCTTACGGATAATCCGCATGCCGCAAGCCCTTCGGAGGCCTGCAGGGCGAGGTAGACCATCGTACCGCACGCGACGATGGCGGCGTCGTAGCCTTCCCTAAGCACAACCGCTTTGCCGATTTCAAACGGGGTCTCCTCCGTCGTGAAGACCGGCGTTTTTTCTCGCGCGAAGCGGATGTATACCGGGCCATTATGCCTTGCGGCGGCGAGAGTCGCCTTTCTCGTCTCGACCGCGTCGCATGGGGCCAGGACGACCATATTAGGTAGGCAGCGCATCATCGCGATATCTTCGAGGGCCTGGTGCGTTGCGCCGTCGCCGCCGGTCGTCAAGCCGGTGTGCGAGCCGGCGATTTTCACGTTCGCCTTGCTGTAGCAGATGCCGACCCGTATCTGGTCCCAGTTTCTGCCCGGCGAGAAGACCGCGAACGAACTGACAAAAGGTATCTTCCCCTCAAACGCGAGGCCCGCGGCCATACCCGCC
Organism: Actinomycetota bacterium; assembly: GCA_018333515.1. NCBI lineage: Bacteria > Bacillati > Actinomycetota > Actinomycetota bacterium. The sequence continues at coordinate 29,619 of JAGXSZ010000002.1, read as the reverse complement.
ATGTTCTGCTCGGCGACACCCGCTTCGATAAAGCGCTCGGGATAGCGCTTGGAGAATTCGATTGTCCGGGTCGACTCGGTCAAATCCCCGCTCAGCACCACTACATCGGGGTCGGTTTCGCCAAGCTCCAGGAGCGCCCGGCCATACCCGTCGCGCGTAGCCTCTTTCTCAATATCGTCGCCGAATAACGGCTCGACCAGACAGACGTCGTGGTTGACGATTTTCATAACCCCCTTAAGCGTGATAATCTAGCAGTCATGCACCGCAATTCCGCATTACACTTCTCGAATCTTAAATCCCTTATCCCCTCAACTTCTCTATCTCATTCCGTATCCGCGCGCCCTCGGCGCGCAGCTGCCCTATCGCGCGCTCACCCATCTCGGCCGAGGGCGCTTTGCCGTGCCACTCAGACTCGTTTTCCATGTAGTCGACCCCTTTGCCCGGAATCGTGTGGCAAATTATAACCGTCGGCTTCTCGTAGACCGCCTTGGCCTCCTCGCACGCCTCGATTATCCGGCGAATATTGTGCCCGTCAATCTCTATCACATGCCAATTGACAGCCTCATATTTCGCCCGTAGCGGCTCGAGAGGAAAGATGTCTTCGGTGTGCCCGTCGATTTGGATGTTGTTCCTGTCTAATAGCGTCGTCAGGTTACGCAATCTATGGTTGCCCGCGAACATGAGCGCCTCCCAGGTCTGCCCCTCGTCGTGCTCACCATCGCTCATCACGCAATAAACCCGGTAATCCTTATCGTCCATCCGCGCCGCCAGGCATCTCCCAATAGCCTGTGACAGCCCTTGCCCGAGGGGGCCGCCGGTATTCTCCAGGCCGGGCAGGGAGAGGTTATGGGGATGCCCCTGTAATCGGGAATCGATTTTGCGATAGGTCGGCAACTCGTCGATGGGGAAGTAGCCCGATCGCGCCATCGCCGCATAGCGTACCGCGCAGATGTGCCCGTTCGAGAGCACGAGCCGGTCGCGCTCCCCCCAGTCGGGGTTGACGGGGTCGTGTCTCATGATGTGAAAATAGAGTGCGGTAAAGACCTCCGCCATCCCGAGCGGGCCGCCGGCATGCCCGCTTCCGGCGGAAACCAGCATGCCGATGATATCCCGGCGAATCGTATTCGCCATAGCCTCAAGCTCGAGTCTTTCAAGGTCGGATATTGTCAGTACGCCACCTCCCCGATGTTTCAGAATAATCCCTTCAAACTAATCGCGCGCCGAGATGCTCGTCGTAAACGACCAATCCAGGTGGATAGGGTCATCGTCGGCAAGCGCTTCTATCTTTACCTCATATGCCGTTCCGCGCTCAAGCGGCGCCTTCGGGATGAGCGCCAGCGAGTCCCTGATAAACCGGTCGGAGTAGGGCAACAGCCGATAACACGGGATACTAACCCCGTTGGAGTCGCGCACTTCGTAACCGATGATCTTTATACTCCCGTATCCGTTAAACGTGACGGTTATGGGGTAGCCGACGGGGTATTTCTTCCCCGGAAGCGGGTCGGGAATCTCATCCCCTTTGAACTCAAAAGGCACGTCGCTCTGCCGGTCGACCGGATAGTGTACCACCCTTTTTACTTCGGAAAAACCCGGGTTGGCGAAGTCCATCACATAGGCGAGACGCTTCTCGACTTTGGCGGCGCCGAAACCCGCCTCGAAGACCCGCGGGCTTATTATCGGAAGGCGATGGTAGACGGTGTCGACCCAACCGTCGACCGCCCACTTCGGGTCGATTTGGAGCAAGTAGTCGTGTGAGGCCCAGCGCATGCTAGCCACCTCGGTAGCGTAAGTGAAATTATCATATCCAAAGAATTTTATCCGGTCCCACGGCCATATGCCGGTGAATCCCTCTTTGTCGGGCGACTCGTCGTGCCCGGACTGGGTGTGGGCGACGTTATATTTAGCATGGGCTTGCGCGGCCTTGTTTATCGCCTCGTTGAGCGTGACGTCCTTGAGGCCGACGAAGTCGCGATAGTAGTTAACACGCTCGAGGGCGACGCGCTGCTGCTCGGTCGGGTTGAGTTCGGGCTCTACCTTCGGATTGGTCGTAGTCGGAGAGATAACGACCCGCCATTCATCGACCGTGATTTTTCCGTCACCGTTGACATCGTGAAAGGGGCTCGCCAGCTCAAAGCCCGGCTTCTTACACGTCACGCACGAGGTCGAGATATCGGTAAACATGAATGAATCGGTAAGGTAGAGGGTGACAAAGAATACCAGCAGGGAGACGGCAACAAAATTTATCATCGCGCCCATGAGGCGCAGAGCCGCGTGCAAAAACCGCTTTCCGCCGTTCATCAATACCTCAATCGCTAGCATAAAATCTACAAGGCACCGTAATACGCTGGAACATCTACTTTAGATGATAACCGTTTTGGGCTTTTTTTAATAACGACGGGCTTGCCTGCTACGATTTACATTGGGGATATGCTTACGATAAAAGCCTAGAACCCCAATCTTGGCGATTCCAGGCCTCTGACCTGTGGGCGTTACTGGGATTGAACCAGTGACCCCTGCCGTGTGAAGGCAGTGCTCTCCCGCTGAGCTAAACGCCCGTATCATGTTTGGCAATAAGTGCCCTGATAGTTATTATCCCGAATTCTGGGGAAAACTCAAATAAAAGAACGATTGTCTTATAACGTTTTAGAAGGGAAGTCCAATGCGGGGCGGCGCGAAGCGAAGACTCATACTAGCGACACTCCTTATCGTGGTGCTCGCGCCCACCGCCATCGGCATCCTCGCGCTGCAAAACGGCCCGTGGACCCGCTCTCCCATCATCCAAAACGGGCAATCCTTTATCGCGGGGGCGATTCTCTCACGTATCGACCTCGTATCCGTTTCCAAGGCCGACGACTTACCGAGACCGACTTCGCTTTCCCCCGCAAAGCTCACCGCCCTGATAAACGACGACATAACCGTCGTCTCATCCTCGAACCTCGCAAGCCTGGAACGGCCGCGGAAAGCCGGCGGCTTCGTAATCGCGACCATCGAGCCGCTCGACCTCGTCGGCAAAAGCGGGGCGGCGCGGAGGAGACTCATCGAAGCAATCGACGCGGCCGCCGCGGCCGGAAAGGTAGATGCGATTGTCGAGGCGACCGCCTCGGATACTCTTCGCGGCGGCAAGTGGGGAGAGCGCGCGGTGAAGCGACTTCGCGCGGCCGGCGTAATACGCTGCGTTATTTTCGACGGCGCCCATCACGTCGGGTCTCTCGCGCTCGCGCCGGATATCTTGATTGTCCCCGTCACGAATCACGCGGGGGAGACTTACGCCGCGCACTGGTTTACGCGAGACGCCGTGCCGCTCAAGCTGCTCGAAGAGGTGCTTCGAGACAACAACATAGATAGCACGATCGCGCGATTTCCGCGCGCCGGCATCCCGATTAAAAACCGCAACGGCATGGCCCGGCTGGCGGCGCAAGCGATACGGGCCGCCGCAACGGCGGAAAAAACCGTCGCGCGGAGCACCGGCGGGGCGCGTCGCACATCCGCGATATCGACACAGCACGGCAATAAGCGCCATAAAGACGGTAGTTCGGGTAGAAACTCGCGCTTCGTGTCGATTACTATCGATTGTGAAAACAGGGGAACACAAACGGTAATGCCGCGTATCCTCAATGAGTTAAAGGGGAAGATTCGACTCGCCGGTCGAAGCAATAAAGAAATCGACCGTGTTTATCTTGGGTTAACAGCCGGCAACAGTCGCTTTCCGTATAAGAGTGCGGCTGTCGAATTCGACCGCCGGGAACTCGAGGGGTACCTCAATAAACACCTGCCATGCGAGATAACCGTCCTCTCCGAGCCGCTAAGCGTATGGGATATCTATGTAACACGCCTCGGCCTATGACCAATCATAGCGCAGTTTAGCTTGCCCGCGCGACTAAAACGCGGGTGCGCCCCCTTCCCTCTTTCCCCCGATTTTGCCCTCAATTGAGACTGAGACCTCGTATCAATTTATGACGGTTGAAGGCTCTTACTGGAAAGACTTGGGTTCAGTGGCTTATGCGCATATCCGGCTCGCACGAGGACAATCCGGCGTCGGCGCGAAACAACCAAGGCTAGACGCGCCGGCTCCCGCGAAACTCAAACACTTGTTCTATAGCAAACCGCGAGGCTCCTCCCTCCTCCTCTTTTCGCAGGTAAGCGGTTGGGGAAGTAGGGGTGGGTCGCTTATCCCTTGAGCCCCTTGTCCCTTGCCCACGTGTCGACAAGCACTAACGCTTCCTCTTTAGTGCTGATTTCGCCGTCAAGCCGCGCTTCGAGCAGCAAGCGCATTATCTCGCCGACCAGCGGGCCCGGGCCGATACCCAAATACTCCATAACCTCGTTGCCGTCGACGGGGGGGCGTATCTTCGCCGTCTCCTCTGCCGCCTCGAGTTCGACGATACGTTCTTCCAGCTCATCAAGGACGCGAAGCGACTGATTCATCTTTCGCGGGTTCTTAGTCGTACAGTCGGCTCGGATAAGCGCGTTGAGCTTCTCGCGCAAACTACCGGCGTCGCGAATATACTTTCGAACCGCTTTGTCGGTCCAGCCCATGCGATAAGTGTAGACACGCATGTGCTGGTAGATAAGCTCATAGACCTCGTCGATGAGCGCTTTCGGATATTTGAGTGCGCGCAACCTTTTCTTGGCCGCATAGGCGCTAACGTGGTCGTGGTTGTAGAAGGTCACTTTACCCTCTATTATCTCCCTAGTATCGGGCTTGCCGATATCATGAAAGAGCGCGGCCAAGCGAAGCGCCAGCTCAGGCTCGGTGCGTTCGACTACGAGCAAGGTGTGCTCCAGAACATCTTTATGGTGGTAATCAGGGTCTTGAGCGACCTTCAGCCGCGATATCTCAGGGACGAACTCATCGCTCAGGCCGGTCTCGATAAGCAGGCGCAATGCCTTTGACGGCTCGCCGCCCGTGAGAATCTTAGAGAACTCATCGCGCACGCGCTCGCTCGACACCCGCGCCAGCTCACCCTTGTATCGCCTTATCGCATCCCTGGTCTCATCGGACAAATCCATCCCCATCGTCGAGACAAAGCGAACGGCGCGCATCATGCGAAGCGGGTCATCCAAGAAACTCCGCTCGGGGCCGAGCGGGGTGCGTAACAACCGTTTTACCAGGTCATCTTGGCCATGGAAAGGGTCTATCAGCTCGCCTGTGGCGCGGTCCAGCGCCATCGCGTTTACGGTGAAGTCCCGGCGCGACAAATCCAATTCTATCCCGCTCTCGAACGCGACAACCGGATGCCGGCTTGCGTCTTCATAGCGCTCGCTGCGGAGTGTGGTAATCTCTATCTTCAATCGACCTTTTCCGAGAGCGACCGTCCCGAATTTTATGCCGATGAGCCACAGATTATCGGCCCAGGGCTTGACGATTTTTATGATTTGCTCGGGCTGGGCGTCGGTGGCGAAATCGAGGTCGTCATGGACTTGGCCGAGCAACGCGTCGCGAACCGACCCGCCTACCAAATATAGCGCCTTCCCCGCCTCTTCAAAGAGCCGGTTGAGCTCCCCCACGACCGGGTGTTCAAGCGATGCTCTTAAGTTGTCGAAGTCTAGTCTCTCGCCTATCGCTTATACCTCCCTTGGATAATTCTGGAAATTTACCGCTAAACATAACATAACTACTTTACCAGAAGGCGCTTATGCCTCAAAATCCGGTTTTTTGCCGCCCGAATTATGATATTGACGTTCAACTAGGACTGAATCTTCCCTTTCAGAAACTGTTCCATTGAGATTCTTGTTCTTTTACTATTAAAAAAAGCCCGCGCATGCGCGGGCTTTTATGGACTATCTATTCGCTAGACTTTCTATTCAAGAAACTCGAGCGCGGTTTGAGCGGCCACGTTCTTCGGGTCCAACTTCAAGGCTTTCTCCAAGTCGGCCTTGGCCTTATCTTTTTCACCGAGCTTCCTGTACGCAACCGAGCGGCTCAGATACGGCTCTACCCATTTCGGGCTCTCTTTAATAACGATGCTCAGCGCTTTTTCTGCTTGCTTCAGGTCGCCTTCTTGGAGCCTGATGAGCGCGATGCCGAAGTGTGCTTCAGGGTTTTTCTTGTCCATCTTTACGGCTGTATTTAGGTCTTCCAGCGCTTTGTTGACCTCACCGTTGTTGAAGTAGAGCCGAGCCCTGTAGACATGCGCGGACGCGGTCGGTTTTCCCATGTTGACCGGATTGAGCTGCTCGATCAGTACCACTTTGTTGAAGTGCTTGATAGCGGTCGCAAAATCCCCTTTGCTTTCAGCTATGGCCGTCTGCTCGACATACTGCTTCTTGGCCCTAAAGCTGCCGTATCCTGCGCCAACGATTACCGCTACGATAAGCAAGGCAATTATGATTTTACCCTTCAAAAAACTTCACCTCTTCTAATCCATCGCACGATGGTCCTTACCATTTCCAAACCGATTCGCGCTATCCGTGCTATAAATCGATATGTGTAAACTTTCTCAATATAGCACAAAAAAATAGAGACATGTACATCTTATAGTGCTTTATCCAGCCTTTAGTATAGCGCAGATTCGACCATTATCCAACATTATAAGGCCTTATTTTATTTGTAATTTGCCGCTTGAAGAAACTCTCTGCTAGCGCAAAGACGCGCCTAGCCCCCGGAATTCCGCTAATTTTAGCCATAAGCACTGGTCACAATATCGAATTCTCTTGCGGGAATCATTGTTTAAAAAGCCCGACCAGGGGTAAAAGCTAGTAGCTCCAGGAGCTTGATACCGGCTTAATAAGCAAACGGTATGCTGATAACTGCTGGTAGGGGTTGCAACAGTATGCATAGACTATCGGCTTAATATACAACCAAGCATAGGTTTACATAGGCCTGAAGGTTCAGGCGGGACTGAAAGGAGCGTCAAAATTGAAAAAATACACCGTTGTTTTGTTGATAATGGCTATGGTGGTAACGCTTGCGCCGGGGGTGCCGGTGCTTGCGCAAGATTATACAGCGCCCAATAACTATCATATGCTGTGGTCTGACCCCGACGAGAATAAGCCGATAGATATCAAAGAGGTCATGATGTCGGATAACGGGCAGGATATGATGCTGTTTGCATTCAGCACGCATAGACCCTTCGCTAAAACAGACCTCGCGAACCAGCGCATCTGCTTCTTTCTCGACACCGACCAAAACCGGTCGACCGGCATTGAAGGCGCCGACGGATTCGATTACATAATCGAGTTAGATGAAATTAACGGGGCGCTTTTTTTGCTCGTTCATGACAAACAAAGCGGAACACTCGCTAAACATATCTCCCCTGCCGTGACGCAACTGGCGAGCGGCGATATTGTGCAGGGTTTCATCCCTCTAAGCTGGTTCGGCAACATAGAGAAGTTCGACTGGAAAATGGAGGTCTTCGAGGCATCCGCATCGGAAACGACTCTACCGAAATCATATGATAAGGTTCCGGACAACGGCCATCACACCTATTCGATGTACAAACCGCCGGCTAGCCCGCCTAGCACCGACACGAGCACACCTGGCGGCGGTAGCACAACCCCATCGACGACAAATCCATCTAGTGGCGGTGGCGGTGGTGGCGGTGGCGGCACCGCCGCACAGCTGTCAGACCTGCTTAAAGCAGCTCCCAAAGACAAAGAAATCGCCGAGAAAGGAGCACAGAAGAAGGGCTTCAGTGATGTGATGTTAGACGACTGGTTCTACAGTTATGTAAGAGCGATGGTCGACACCGATGTCGTCGGCGGCTACGATGACGGAACATTCAAGCCGAACCGGGAGATAACGCGCGCCGAGTTCGCCAAAATGGTCTGCCTGGCGAAAGGCTGGAACCTCGAAAGCTCCTCCACCCCGCCCTCCTTCAACGACGTGGCGCAAGACCACTGGGCTTTCAGGTTTATCGAGACCGCGCGCGCGCGTGGCGCCATATCGGGTTATCCTGATGGGAGTTTCGGGTCGGAGAAGAAGATCACCAGGGCGGAATTGAGTAAGATAATATGCCTCGCTAACAGCTACAGCCTCTCGCAAGGACCGTGCGGTTTCAGCGATTGCGGCGAGCACTGGGCGTTGCGCTACATAGTGACCGCCAAAGTAAAAGTCATCATCTCGGGATATAAGGACGGGACTTTCAGGCCGAATACTTCGGCGACGAGAGCCGAGGTCTGCAAAATGCTCTACCAGATGATGCGGGACTAGACCGGCCATACGAGTGTCGCGGCGCCGTGCCATCGGATGCTTTTCACAACGGGGCCGTCAGCCGCTTTTCAAAACGGCGCCGCGACGCTCCAATTTCTCGTACCCCTTGGTGATAGAAGCCTTATGGTAAGCCGAATAATCCCGCGTTTAAGGCTTTTTTGTCAACGCGACTATTTCGTCGAGTAACTTCTCTTGGTCGTTGGTGTAATCTATGGATACACCCCGGTCGCGCAACCCGGAGATGAGCACCGTAAGGAGCGGCGGCTCGAGATTTATCGAGCGCAATAGTTCCGCCTCGGTAAAGACATCCTGCGGGGCGCCGCTTAAGATAATATTGCCTCGCACCATGACGTATGCGCGGTCGGCGAAGACCGGGACGATATTGATATCGTGCGTGGTCAAGATAATCGTCGTCCCATAGATCCGATTGAACTCGTTCAAGAGCATGAGCATATCGTGCTTCGATTTCGGGTCGAGACCCTCAAACGGCTCATCGAGAATTAGCAATTTTGGGTGGGCCACCATCGCCCCGGCCAGCGCCACCTTTTTCTTTTCGCCGCCGCTAAGATAGTGCGGTATCTTTGTTTTAAGGTCCGCTATCCCAATCCGCTCGATTATCTCGTTGGCCAGGGATTCTAACTTATCTTCGGGATAGCCGAAATTTCGGGGGCCGAAGGTGATGTCATCCCAGACAGTCGGCGCGACGAGTTGGTCTTCGACGTGTTGGAAGACGACACCGTAATTCTCGATGATATCGTTGAAATGCTTGCCGGGGTCGACACCGAAGACCCGGACTTCTCCTTCGACCGGTTTGAGCAACCCCATCAAATGTTGGAGCAGCGTCGTCTTGCCCGACCCGTTGGGGCCGAGTATTACGACTTTTTCCCCTTCCATGACACTAAACTCAAGCCCGCATATCTTGACGGTCGTCCGGTCGGGGTAGGTGTGGCTGACACACCCTATTCTGGCTATCTCGCTCATGCAAACACCGCCGTTGCAAGGACGGTAGCGCCCAATAAGACCGGCAACAGGCTGTATTTTATAGAATGTTTCCGAGCCGCGCTGACCGGCATCCCGCCACGGTAGCCCCGGATGAGCATCGCGTTCTGCATATTCTCGCTCAGCTCCCACGCATGGATGAAACCATGGCCGACGACTTTCCCCATGATATCGAGGTTCCCCACGACTCGCAGCGGCGAATACCCGCCTCGCATGCGAAGCGCGATTATCACCCTTTCCACCTGCTCCATCAGTATAAAAAACGAGCGGTATGTCACCAGCATCGCGTCTAGTAGGATGGTCGGAAAAATCTTGCGGCCCAAAGCGAATATCTGGGGATATGGGGTCGTGGTTATCAGCAAAAGCATGGATACCGCGGCTGTCACCGCTTTAAGGATGACCACGATGGGGGTAATTCCGCCGCCGATGCTGCTGACTGCGAAGATTAGACTAAATATAAACGCGTACCCCGCGAACGGCAGAATCCGCAGCACCGGGAGATTCGATATCGAGAACGTCGTCAGCAAAATAGCCAGGGCGATAACGAAGACTAAAGCCTCGGTGCTGATGACAACAGCCGCAATAACGAGCGCCACCATTGTGACCTTCGAGAGGGCCGACGCCTTGTGCATAACGCTGTCGCGATTGTACGCGAGATTATCGATGAACGCTATATCCAAAAGATCTCTCCCAAAGTCATCGGCCCCCGCGTTCTCTAGCCGGTGCTCCGACAATATCGGGGCGCACCCCCATGATAAACTTTACGATTAATCCGGTGGCGAGCGCTTCGATAGCTATGCCGATAGCCGCTATCGGCACAATAAGCGTGATGAACCTTCGCAGGGATATGGCGGCGGGCGAATCGACGACACTCTCCCTGATAGCACCCTCCTCTTCCCCCATCAGAATAAGCGCGGGATTTACTTGGGCTATGGCCACGACTCCCACCATAAAGGTTATCGTAATAATAAGCGTGAGCGTCGTTGCCAAAACCACCGGCAATACGGGCCTGGCGATGGCCCGGCGAACCATGCCGTAGAGCAGGTATCCGATAATGACCTCGCTTCCCACGACCATGGTATTAAGCCCTACTACCGTAATGCCTCCGTGCCCTATCAGCGCCAAAAACATATTGCTGATAAAAGCCGCCATAAAACCGAGCCACGGGCCGAGGACAATGCCCGCGAGAACGGCAAGGCCTAAGTGAAACGGGATAAATCCGAGCGGTATCGACTGTCCGATAAGCATGATGGCGGCTATTATTCCAAGCAGGGGCACTTTGCGCCTCGCCTCGGTCGATTTTGTGCGCGAAATTGCCAAACCCAGCATCGCGGCGGTCAGCACGTACCCGACAATCCACCAGAACACCGGGATAACACCGTCCGGCAAGTGTATGTGTGACATAATTCCCCCTTCAACGGCCGAAATTGACAGACTCTGCACGAATTGCACGCATGCGTGTGCACCGTGAACCTAAAACAGCAAAGCGAATACCCCTGATCGTTAGGTCGCCGCCTCGATGTTATGATAATTGTACCCAATAAGCCGGCAAGCCAATAGCGAAGCGCTTCTCCGCTACGGAACGTTCGAATATGCTCACGGCGCTAATCCCCCAAGCGCTCTTTTAAGAGCTGCTCTTCGAAGACATACTTTATTATCTTGTCGCGATTGACCTCACTGATGCGCCTGAAGTTAACGCCGATAAGATACCCCTTCTCTTTTCGTGCGGCCGACACCCGGACGGCTTCGCCGATAGCGTGTACTACGCCGCCGCCCGGCAGAATCATCTCCAGGTCTACCGTAGTGCTTCTCTTGATGATCCGGTCGACGATAATACCGATGCCGCCGCCCCCGATATCCTCCACTAAAGCCGGTTGGAACGTGCCGACACCTGTCTTATACTGTACCGACATCAACGGATTAGCGAGCCGGTAATAGGCCCGCCGCTGCACGAATTCGTACCGCGTGTCCAGCGCAAACTTGAATTCCTTCTTATCCCGGGATACCTCTTCAACCTCGGTCGGCACTAGATTTATCCCGTTTTCGTAGGGGATGGAAAACTTCAGGTCTTTGGCGAACGCGTTCGGCGGAGCCGGCTCCATGCCGAGCCACTCGCACAATACACGGTTTCCCGCGAGAAGATACTTTATGCCAAAGCTCCACGAATTTCCGAGGTCATCCGAGAGCCTTATTACTTGTCCAGCCTTGGGTAAAATTTTAAATGTCGTCACATGCCGATTGTATAGTGATTTAGATTCCGCTTCAATGGATGGGCTCCAAATTATTATCTTGCCATCGGGCTACTTGCGATAGCGATATTACTGCTCGCCGGGTGCCCGCGGAGGGCAAGGCTCAGGTCTTCGACTTGTCCTTCAAACGCGCCTGCTCCATATACATCGCTATCGTCTGCTGGTTGCGGGGGCTTATCGTGACAAACCTGATACCGACTCTATACATGCGCGGCATGTTGTCTTGAGCGATGCAGTGCGTCACCTCACCGGAAGCCGCTAACTGCTCGCTCTCTCCCGGCAGGTTTATCTTTATCTGCGCCGACACGCCTTGCTCGACGGGACCGGCGGCATAGACGAGAAGTCCGATGCCTCCCCTGCCGAGGTCTTCGACGGCGACACCCTTATAAATATTGCTCTTCCCATCAAACTGAACCCGGTAGCTAATATTCTCCCAGGTGCGAATACGTATAGACCGCCGCCGCCTCAAGAATTTAGCGTTTTCCGCCGGCATGAGCGCCAGGTATTCCGCCCCCAGTACGGATTCCTTGACGACAACCCTGAGTGAGCAAAGGTCGCGCGTGGTCGGTATGTAAACCATGGGGTTTTCGCTCAGTTCAAGGGTCGGGGCGACATCGGCCTCCACGCGGCGGCAAAAAAATACCGGGATGTCCAGCGCCATGACAATGACATACGCCACCGGCGCATCGAACTGGTTAAACTGGACATCTATCTTCGTGCCCGGTTTCAGTGTCGAGCGGATAGCCGGCCAATCTATTTTTTCAATCTCAAGCGGCAACATGTTTCCCATAGTCAGCCTATCGGCCGGGAAATCAACCCGCTTAAGTTACCGGCTATTTCTTGCCCAACCGCATATTCGCCAGCGGCCATGCATACTCATAAAGGTGGAGGCCTTTGGATACGGCGATAAGTTCACCATCATCGACGCCGATCTCGCTCGCCATAAATTCCTTCATTAACTGAAGACCCGCGAGATTGGCGGGGAACCCGCCCCACAAGTCCCATGAGCGAAAATAGACGAAGAAGTGGAGCTTACCATAGCGCACCCTCGTGTCGACCTGACGCAAACACGGCGGGTCTTCGAGATGAATCGATTCCCGGTCACAGACCGCCATGCACGCCTGGTTCGTACCGAGCCCTTCTTCTTTGTACATCCGTATGACCTCGTACAACTGCGGCTCCAGATACTCGCCGTAAGTGTACTGCTCGTTCGCCTGCTTCTCCGAGGTCATGAGATATCGCATGTAATCTTGGACATACTCCTCGGACGCCGGCGGCGTAAGGCCGAGCTGCGGCGGAATATCGGGGACGAGCGGCCTGACGCCGGGATGGGTTATTTGAATGGTCACGAAATCGAGTTCTTTTCTCCTGGCGCCCCGGTAGCTGCCGCGGTCGATGACATAGTCAAAGCCGTCCGCCACTGTGGCGTTTATCGCCTGAAACCAGGCGTCCGGAATATCGCGGGCGACAATCTGAGTAAGCTTCATAATCTCCCCATATCATATTCTGCAACACCGACGCGTGTTCGGCTTGAGAAGCCTCGGCTATTTAAAAACGTTTCCATATCTAGAATATACCAATAATATCTTTTGCGCGCCCGCTTAATATATAATGGGTGGAGCATTTCGAAGGGTTTATAAGGACAAGGGGCGCTTCATGACACAAGACCTTAACTCACTTACAGGCGGTGAGCACGTCGACGCTTGTTTTGTCGTCCATAGAAAAGAGAAGAAGCTGACGAAGGCCGGCAGCGCATACGCGGACATTATCCTTGGAAACAAAACCGGGACCATCGGCGCGAAGATATGGAGCGTGACCGACACGATTTACGACTGCTTCGACGTGGGGTCGATCGTCAAAGTCGCCGGCGTCGTCGAAGTTTACCAGCAAAAACCACAACTAAAAATCAGCAGCCTCGAGCCGGTTGTCGACGGCGAGACAGATTATTCGGATTTCATACCGACTACCGGCGCCGACACCGACGCCTTGCGAGCGGAGTTACTCGAAATCGTCGGCTCCATGAAAAACCCTCAACTCAAAAGACTGCTCCGGGAAATCTTCGACGAGCGCATGCTAGCGGAGTTTGCCAAAGCACCGGCCGCTAAAGGTTTTCACCACGCCTATCTGGGAGGCTTGCTGGAGCACTCGGTCGGAGTCGCCGGGCTTTGCGACAACATAGCCAAACTCTACCCAGGCAGAGTCAACCGGGACCTGCTGGTGGCGGGTGGCCTCGTCCACGATATAGGAAAACTGCGCGAGTTCTCTTATGCGCGGATGATAGACTACTCGACCGTCGGGAGACTCATCGGCCACCATGTTCTCGGCTACGAAATAATAAACGAGCGGGCCGGCAAGTTGGGTGACATCGATGCCGAAATCGTTCTTCAGCTCGGACATCTAATCCTGAGCCACCACGGTTCTTACGAAAACCAATCGCCGCGCAAACCAAAGACCATCGAAGCCCTGCTTCTGCATCTCTGCGACGACGCGGATGCCAAAATCAACGCGTTCCTGCTAATCGATGAGAAATCGGATGCCGGGGCGGAATGGAGCGCATACAATAAAGTCCTTGAACGCTTCATATACCTCAAAAAAATCGACGAGGAGGCTTAGACTTTTTCAAACTGATCTTTGTCGGCGCCGCACACCGGACAGACCCAATCATCGGGCAGGTCCTCGAACGCGGTACCGGCGCCGACTCCCGAATCGGGGTCGCCGTCCTCCGGGTTGTACACGTATCCGCAGACCAGGCATTCGTACTTGTCCATTTTCAATCGACTCCTTTCAATCGCTCTTCCATCTTAAAGAACTATTCCTTGATATAGGTCGGCGCGGCTTTGGGCGACTTGCCGCGTTTGACTTCGTGGTAGAAAGCATAGGTCATGGGCTTGCCTTCGGCAAGCAAATCGCAATCTATTACTCTTCCGAGGAACATCGTGTGGCTCACGGCATCCATGGCGCCGACAACCTCCGCCTCGATAAAGGCTGTGGCGTTGTCGAGAACTATCGGTACGCCGGTCTCTCCCGCGCGGTAGTTCACCCCTTCGAATTTGTCCAGATCCCTTCCCGATTTAAATCCGAAATGGCCGATAAACGGCATCGGTGTTTCTTCTGAGAGGACCGATGCCGAAAACACGCCGCTAACTTCGATAAATTCGTGCGTGAGGTTCTGCTTGTTTATGCAGATCGCAATGTTAGGCGGCTCCGACGTCGTCTGTATGACGGTGTTTGCGATTTGTCCGTTGAGCCGCTCTCCGCTCTTCGACCCTATGACATACATGCCGTAACTGATTTTTTGCAGCGCTTTAGTGTTCACGCATTCATCTCCTTCTTATGGTGTATTCCACCGCTTGAAAATTCTAAACGCCAAGTGCTTAAGTAACCGGCAACCCATAACCGTCATGGACGTTTCGAATCCCTCTTAAGCGAACCGGCGTTGAAGCCGTATATACCCGGAACCCGGCGAAAGTCACATACGTCACCACGCCCCAGAGTCGACAGTTGTTATGCATAACGCGCGGCAAACACCCTTGCGCGAAGTGCTACGCCGCACTAAAAAAATATCTTCTCAGGGTGTGTCTATGGTACGATTAACTCAGCCAATATGGACAAGCACGCCCTTGGGAGCAGAGCAATGAGAGATTTCTTAGACTGGTTCGGCAACGCGAAGTGGGTCGTGAAAATACCGCTCATCTTGACAGCCTCGATTATCATCCTGGGTGTTTTATGGTTTGGGGCGTCTTCGCTCTCCGACGTCGGCTCGGAACAAAATACCGGCTACGATGTCGAGTACAGCGTAACCGGCAGCTCCAAACGAGCGATAATCACTTACACCAATGAAAAGGGCTGGACCAATAAGCTAGAAACAGCCGTACCCTGGCGATGGAAATCCCCTGCCGGCGCTCCGGCCGGCACCTCTTTATACGTATCGGCGCAAGCTAGGGATTCCGGCTCAATAAAGGTCGAGATAATCGTCGACGGCAAGGTCTGGAAAGAGCAAGAAAACTTCGGACCCTTCGTTATGGCGACCGCTTCGGGCTATGCCGGCGACAAATAACGCTGTGCCGCAAATAGTGCCGCTATGGGTATAATATAGGTGCCGTTGTCGGTCGGTCTATGGTATAGTATCTTATCAGCCCAGTATGTCTTGGAGTAATTCTTAGAAACTTTAATAACCCTTAAGCCCTATGCCAACCGGCAGCATCACAGCAATAGTCGAAACAGAAATAGCCAGACCAACGACCGTCCGCGATAGCGGCTATCATAAAATACCGCTAAAACGCGGGCACTACGTTAGCAAATAGACGTTTTTGGCAAGAAATCAAGTAAAGGAGGCGATACATTTGAAAAAGATGCTGTATTTCTTGGTAGCGGTAGCCATCGGGGGCGCTCTAGTCTTCTGGTACCAGCCAATTGTCTCGAGCTGGCTCAGGTTAAAACGTTTAGGCGTCTTATAGGCGGGTTATATATAGCTTCTCTCTAGTAGCACGGCAAAGACAGCCGGCAATTTGTCGGACGGTTTCAAACAAGTCGATGGGATTCCGACGCCGGCACAGGCCGGCGCTCGCAATGAAATCCGTGGTTTCGCTGAAGACGTAGATATTCAAAACCAAGCCGCTAAAGCGCGGCTTGGTTTTTTAATTTGAGCTTTTGAGCCCCGCTTCGACGGCGCGCACTATCTCCGCCTCATCGATCTCGACGGTCTTGCCGGCAATCGCCAATGAATATATATCGTCCGGTTTGGCTGTAAGTTTGCCGTATAGCCAATTGGCAAACATCTCGACCGAACAGTTCTCATCGAAATCGACGGCAAGGTCGATAACCTCGGTCCACTCCGTAGAATCCTCATTCTCTATCAGGCTTTGCGAGCCGACAACGGCGCCACCTGGTATGGCCTTCGGATACCGGCTCGGAAACCTGCGGGTATCGAAGAGCCTAAGCCCCAACTCATAATCGCGAGTGATGATTCTGACTTCTATCCGCACAGAAAACGCCTTCCTTTAAGCGGCCCCACCAACACCGGGTCGGCCTCGGCTCATTACATTTTATGAACCTGCCGGCTATTTTACCATATAATCCGGGACATCATCGCGTCTGGAAGAATAGCCGGTCGCCGCGGCAATGATAATAATCGCTTAAGCGGGTTGCTGCGGTTTAAAACCGGTAGATCGCAGCCAGGCCCGTGCGCGTCGGCATCTTCTCGGCGGGGACGACCACAACCTGGCCGCCCATCTTTAAAACCCGTTCCCCAAGGTCGTCGAGGAGGTCGTCGACGTCGGGGGCGACCAATTCGTCGAAGTCAATCCGACCGGTCTCGGCGTCGAGCCTTCCGGGAATCCGGCGTTCGGCCTCGATAAGAAGTGTCGCCACCTTGCCGCCGACAGCCGCTTCGCCTACCGCGGCCAGGTCACCAGAGCCGAGCCCCTTGGAACTCGCCGCCCCGAATGCCTCGACCAGCGCGGCGAGCCGGGCGAGATAATGGGGCTCGACAGCCCGCCAGGCGCGGTCGCGGAGTATATCTATCGGCAGGGCGCCGGTATGGATGTCGATTCCCTCGGCCAACAGAAGCGGGTTGCGGCTGACCCGGCGGAAAAGACTGCCGCTCTCCGGCAGCGCCGCCAACAATAAAGGCAGGCCCGATGGTCGCGAGTGATGTTCCAAGACGGCGCGGTCGACGGCGCGGAAGAATCGCTCCGCGTCGATGTCGACCTCGTCCTGCTTCGCGCTGTGGCCGTGGTACGTCGCGGGCTCGGCGCCCCCCGTACCGTAGGAGGCGACGGTTTGCTGCGGCTCGGTCAATTCCTCGCCCAGCGCTTCAGTAAGAGTTCGCGGGACGCCTGGGGCCGGCTCGACCTCGTCTAAAGCGTCGCGGTTGCCCTCGAATAGCCTGATTTCGTGCCGGTCAAGACCGAGGACCTGGTAGCGGTCGGCCGACTGAACGATGCGCATCAGGGGCTTGATGTGAAAGCTGTCGGCCACGACGACCAACTCACCAACCGGGCGCTGGAGTCGGTATGCTCGAAACATTCCGGGCGCGCCCAGCGCGGCCAATCCGTCAAGGGTGTGGCTCCAGAAGTCGTGATCTTCGGCCAAAGCCCGGAACGGCTCCAGAAGCGGTTGGACTTCGCGCGTCGGATACTTCTGTCGCAGCGACTCCTCCATCACCTTCAAGAGGTTTCTAAACCGTATCAGGTCCTGGCCGCTTTCCGGCTGATACCGATGAGTCGGCTGGTAGAGTGAGAGGCATGGCGGCTCATGAGTTTCAAAATACCCTGATAAGTAATCGCTAATAAGTGAGTCCATGGTCTATGACCCTCCCCGTGAAATTCTTCCGAAATGGACGGCCGGTTTAGCGGTAACCCACCACGGACAATAGAATTGCTTAATAGGGATATACCTCATCGGATATAAATCCAAAACGACATCATGAGAAATGGTGGGATGGTAGAATGGCTATCTACCGGTCATTAAGCGGGATATATGCCCGGCGCGGCGCGACACTCTTGTAAGCCGGAAACAGAAATTCTTTTATCTTTCCATTCGTAGGACCTATTTACTGGAGTGGGCCAAAAGCTCTGGTATTCATATTCTTTGTTCCAGAAGTGTTTTTTATAACTCCCAGCAATAAAACTGTTTGATTTTTGCATGTTTTTCATAGCTTTCGGTAAAGTGAGTTGCAATATGTATTTCTATATTGCAAGTTTCTTAATTTTTGCCGGCGCTCTCGACAGGATCGGTCCAGGGAGTTATGATAACGATAGCTTTGGTGGGCTCCCTTCCTTGACCTTCGGCGAAAAAGATACGAGGAAGAGGGCTTCTCCTTTCTAGACAAACTTCTCTTTCTATCTTAGATCAAGGATCGATAATTTTAAATTAATCAGGGTATTATTAGCGTAGTAACTACCACTAGAGGAACAATTAATTTGCCCAGAATCGGACGGTTATTGCTCAATTAATGTGGCCGGGGACAATTAGATGGCCCCTTGTCCTTAACGGCTTGAGTTATTTCAGTTTGCTGTTCCAATATTCAATATAGGTGGTATAAGCCTTTTTGGAAGTTAGGAATCTCATATGCTGCTCAACATTGAGTCTGTACGCTAGCATACTTTTTATTCCCATCCTACGCGCTTTTTCCATTCTGTGATTGCCATCAATCAAGTTATATTGCCCTGGAGAAATTTCTGCCATTATTACAGGCCGAGAAATCTCAACGGAATCCATATGTGACTCGTTGATAGATGAAAAACCTTCGAAGAAATCGCTTACCGCTGACTCTTCAAGAGTTATGTCGTTGGGGTGTTTTTGAATATATTGGCGCATTTTTGTGATATTAAACTCGAAAATACCATTTGGAAACAGCTCATCTCCGGTATCAACGGGGCATGGAGTGAAATTATTATCGACTTTCAACATTTTTGCCAATTAGAACTCCTCTATATCAAGAGATTATTTTATCTTTATCGCTGCTTGTTGTTTGGACTCCGGCTTTACCCATCAGTTACGGGCAAGCGGATCGCTGATTTTTCCATAGGACGAACTTGGTATCCTCGCATTTACCACCTGCGCCGCCATTTATCGCGGTATCTTGGCGGCTCGGCGATAGGTTCGTCCGGCTCCTCCGCTCTTTCTGCGATAAATGTCCCCAATGGGAGTATACTTTATAACCTGCGGGTTGGATTCGCACGACTGGACAACGAGGCCACCTTATTTCTCGCTCCCCGGCTTAGCGGATGGTCGACAGCTAAAAACTCATACGATGTCGAGCTATGATCTGAAGTAAAGCCCTTCCGAACACTGTCTCCCGCTGAACGTCCCAGCCTCGGCTGGGCATACGGATAGTTACCTTTCTTCTTACCATAATTCTCTTCCGTAGTCATCTATAACGCGTAATAAACCCACCAAATTACCGCTGCTTGCCAGTGGTTCACTTCTATCCAACATCAGCACGTTTCTTTACTTCCCGCTCTAGCCTCTCACCCAGTGCTTCTGTAGTAACATCGAGATCGTACTGAGCTTGCAAGCCGAGCCAGAACTCAGCAGAGGTGCCAAAGAACCTGGCAAGCCTCAGCGCTGTGTCTGCGGTAATGCTTCGCTTGCCGAGGACAATCTCATTTATCCTTCTCGCTGGTACCCCGATATTTATGGCAAGCCTATTCTGGCTCATACCCATAGGCTTGAGAAACTCTTCTAAGAGGACCTCACCGGGATGTACTGAATGTAGCTTTTTCTTCATGGTGCTCCTTTTAATGGTAATCCGTTATTTCGATTTCATAGGCATCTGCGTCCCGCCACCGAAAACAGATACGCCATTGATCGTTGATTCTAATGCTTAACTGTCCTTCGCGGCCTCCTTTAAGCCTCTCTAATCTGTTGGCCGGTGGGATTCGCAAATCATTAAGGTTCTTGGCGTTATTTATCATCCGCAGTTTTCGCAAAGCAACCTGCTGAATATTTCGAGGTAGCTTGTTGGAGCCCTCGCGACTATAGACCTTTTCTGTTTCTTTGTCCTTGAATGATTTTATCATCGGCCTAATGTTATAACGTGACGCGTTAAACGTCAATCGTTAAATTCCGACAGTTGCATCTTCACCGTAATCATTGAATACACTTTTAAAACAAAAAAGTTCGAGTCCGATGAACCCTCTATCCTTCCAGCAAAAGAAAATGGCTTGTGAAAGGCATTTTTCACAAGCCAAAGTGGTGTGGGCCCTGTAGGATTCGAACCTACGACCAAGGGATTATGAGTCCCCTGCTCTGACCAGCTGAGCTAAGGGCCCGATATGCGATTGTCGCGTCTGAATAATTTAAATCCTCGCGCATCACTTGCAGAAGCAACCACGCCAGGATTCGGCATATAAACTTTAGCAAGACCAAGGTTGAAAATCAAGTGCGATTAGGCTGCCTGTCTCAATCATTCTCGTCGCCGCGGAATCGCCCGGCGCGTGGTTCGAGGTGGTCGAGCCTGGTCAAACCAGCCGCGAGCGCTGCGTCGACCGCCGCCGTGAACTCCTCCTTCGTAATCCTTCTGTCGAGCGGCGGGTTGTCATGCGCCTTGTAGCACGGGTAATACTGGTCCATCACGTTGACGTAGGTGTCTTTCGACACCTCTTCGGCAAGAAACTTCATGGCCTCGGGCGAACCCGCAAGCCCTTCCGGCAGCACGAGGTGGCGTACAAGAAGCCCGCGCACCGCTATGCCTCGCTCATCGACAACAAGGTCACCGACTTGGCGGTGCATCTCCTTTACGGCGGCTTTGACGACCCCCGGGTAATCCTTGATGCCCGACAAGCGCTTGGCGGTAGCAGCGTCCATATACTTGATGTCCGGCATATATATGTCGACCACGCCGTCGAGCAACGCCAAAGCCTCGAGGCTGTCGTAGCCGCCCGTGTTGTAGACGAGCGGCGCCCCTAAACCCCGCCGAGCCGCGATTACCAGCGCCTCGAGTATCTGGGCAATTACATGACTTGGCGTCACAAAGTTTATATTATGGCAGCCGCTATCCCGCAAATCGAGCATCATCTTCGCAAGCTGGTCCGCACTCGCCGCGCGACCATGGCGAAGCCGGCTGATATCGTAGTTCTGGCAAAAGAGGCAGCGCATGTTGCATGACGCAAAAAAGATAGTGCCCGAGCCTCCCCGCCCGACCAGTGGGCGCTCCTCCCCAAAGTGCGGCCCAAAGCTGCTTACGATAGCATCCCGCCCAGTACAGCAGACTCCTTTATCGCCCGCCGTCCGGTCGACGCCGCACGCCCAGGGACACAGCTCACAAACCTCAAGAGCCGCAAGCGCTTTCTCGGCCCTTGCCTCAAGTATTCCCTTTTTATAGAGTTCGACATATCCGGCTACCACCACACATCACCGCATATACCATAACATGGGAACCATAAATGTAAATATCTTATCGTGCCTTTCAACAACAAGCGCAACGGATTATAATGACGCCCGTAATAGTAAGCCCGGGAAGGCCATGGAATGGCGGTAGCAATGGAGGTTTGGGAAATATTACGCGGTGCTCGGCTCCGCCACATCGAGCATGGCTTTGTTTTTTACCTTGACCAAACGAACCTTGGTGCCGGTCAGGCCTTCGGTGATGTTTACTTCATCCATTAGTGCGGTCATCAAGAAAATACCTCGGCCTCGATGGCTCGGCCTACCGTCCGTCACCGGCAAGCGGGCTTTGAAAACGCCTTCATCGATGACCTCTATCGATATTCTTTCGGAATCGCATGTGATGGATACCTTAATATGGCTCTGCTCGCCCTGCGGCGAACCATGCTCTATAGCGTTGGCCGCGGCCTCGCTCACCGCCACCTTCAGCTGATATAACTCGTTCTCATCGAAACCGCAAGCAGCGGCCATCGCCTCCACCTCTTCTCTTATTAAAGAGAGGTTCTTGGTGTGGCTATCCAGCCTGAGTTCTTTTTCGAGAACGGACTCTTTCTTAACCACTTTTGTCTCCAGACATATCCGCGAGGGCTTCATCGAGTGATGAATAGAGCGCAAAGGCTTGTACGAGCTTTGTTATTCCGACGATTTCAAGTATTTTCAAGACATTCTTATCGATGACGATGAGGCCGACCTTGCCTCCAAGAGGCGTCGTTCTTTGAATGCTCAGGATTATCAAGGCAACGCCCGCGCTATCGATATAACTTACATCCGAGAAATCCAGGATAATCGACGCATGGCCGGTGTCGATAAACTCCATTACCCTGTGCTCAAGCTCGGGAACGGCGAAGTGGTCTATCTCTCCACTCACACCTATTATTGGAATATCGCCGAGTTTTATTTGAACATCCAAGTCCCCGCTCCTATGCGCTAAAAACCCCTAATACCATGTCAATTCCTTCTTACCCAATAATACCTGCCGTTTTAACACTGCTCGCGACCCACGGGACAGCCGTGTTCTTATTTATGATTCGGCAAATACGAGTCGAGCTTCACCCCTAAACGCAATATTGTTTGAACCCATGCATATCCGTTGCTTACACAATCGGCGATTATTAAGGTATTGTTATCTACGCTGAGTTGTTACTTGTTATCAAAGTGTGTTCCCATTTTTAATATGAAATAAGCAACCGCATGGTAATAATTCCGGCGATGCCTAATATCGATGAACTCGTCGGGCGGGTCGGTTACGCGTCACGGTTGTGGCCGGCTATCCCGTAGGGGTCGCGTTCTTCGGGGTCGACGCGCTCTTCTATCGCGTGCTCCCTCTCGGATGTCTGCAGGTACACCACGGATGCTCGCAATCGCGAGATTATCTGCTTGTACTCGCCGTAGGCGTTGTTTATCATCGTCGCGCCCCGGGCGATTTTGTTCTCGAGGACTTGCTCCATCTCGTCGAGCTGGCGCCCTATCGTTATCAGGTGGCTCTGCAGGTTCTCCATGTCGATAGAGCGCGAATATTGCAGGTGGAGGCTGTAGAAGGTCAAGACATACGGGATGGTCATGCTATATGACATTAAGATGACCTGCCGCTTGTATGCTTCGAGGTAGGCGCGTTTACAGACGGTGAAGACGGCATCGGGTACCGCCGCCACCGCCCACGGAGCCGTGACATCGGGGTCGATATACTGGCAGACCTCTCTTACGCGACGGGTCACCTCACGCTCTATCTGATCAATTAAGCCGAGGCGAACACGCTCGTCTCTCTCCTCTTCGAGCGCTATCAAGAGATTGCTCGCCGGCCACTTCGAATCAATCGGGAGCACCCGCCGGTCCGACAGGATAAGACCGAACTCGACGACCTTTCCGTTTACGCTGAAGTTGTGCGCGATCATCTCGCGAGGAAAGAGTTTAAATATCTCGTTTAATATATTCTCGCCCGCCTGTCCCTTGGAGTAGCTCCCGACTATTACGCTTTCCAGGCGCTTTACGACGTTGCGGCTCTCCTCTTCGAGATGTTTGCGGGCCTCGTAATCGGTTTTCAGGCTTTCTATGGTGCGCTGGGTTTTGAGTATCTCTTCGCGAATAAAGTTCTGCGACCTATCGCCGAACTCGACGCTCGATTTCATCTCCTGGATTAGAAGATTTTGCCGCTCAAGGGTATCGCGGAGCGCGGAGGTATCCGAGGGGGCCTTTCTGAAGGCTAAAGAGACTACCGCGACAACCAGTACCACGACGAGCGCGAGTAATGCGACATTTGCTGTGTCCATAGCTCTCCAATAGTGCGACCAATCCGATGGCGCGACCAATCGCAATGGCATTTGTGCTGCTGATAGATTAAACGGCAAACCGGGTTCGACGCCGGTCGAGTAGCCGCGGATGCCGCGCCGCCCCTGCGGGATAGCCGGCCTTACAGCATATCCCGTTTATAATACGCAGTCTGACCAGGTGATTCCTCGACGCCTATCGTAATCGAGGTTATATTGTCCGCCCGCATATCGAGAAGGTCCTCGCGTATCTTCTCCGATAGATAAAACGCGAGCAATTCGGCTGTGCAGTTCTTTATCGGCAAAATCAAGACATCCGATGCCGGAAATATGAACCGCTTATCCCTGAATACCACCTCGACGGCGCCGTTCGATTCGGCTATGGCGACCAGGTCGTTCTTGGAGGGTATGAGCGTCTTATGGTCGAGTTCGTCGCAGTGGTTCTCCGCAAATTCCTTAAGAACTGTAAAGTCGAAGATATAGCCGATATCGTCGAGTTCACCCTCCAAATCGACGGATACCGCATAATTGTGCCCATGCAGACGCTCGCACTTCTCGCCGAATATCAAGAAATGAGCGGAACTGAATTTTAGATAATCTTTTTCGACATGTATCGAGTATTTGCCCATGGTAAAAAGAGTATTGCGCTTAGCCTCTTTTGTCAATATCGCGTCGCGTCGCGCTAAGACGGTGAGTCTCCGAACGAACCCTTGCGGTTTAGCCGGTGCCCAGTCCTAAATATGGGAAGAGCTGTCGCTTTACCTGCTCGATGGTCCGCTCGGTCTTTGCCTGAAGGTCCGCCGCGGCCCCCGCAATCGGCTCATCGCGCAACTTGCGCGGGCATTCAAAACGGGCGTGGCTCGCGCACATTTCGCGCCACGGCCCCGGAAGGTCATCGTCTAAACCGACCGAGGCGACCTCGGCGGTAAGGAGCGCCCATGCTCGCGGCACGACCTCATATATCCGATACCCGCCACCCCCGAGGGCGACCAGTTTGCCTCCCGAAACCTCATGGGCCAGCTGATGGATTCTCGCGTACATATGCTCATAGGCGTTGGTAGTCAGGCTCATGCTCGCCAGAGGGTCGGTATGATGGGAATCACAACCGTTCTGCGAGACAATCAGGTCGGGTTTGAACGCCCGGACAACCGGCGGGACCACCTCGTCGAAAGCTCGCAGGTATAGCTCGTCATAAATCCCGGGCTCGAATGGGACGTTTACCGAATAGCCCTCGCCCTCGCCCGTTCCAATCTCTTCGATAAAGCCGGTCCCAGGGAAAAGGTAGCGTCCGCTCTCGTGAAGCGATAGGGTCAGGACGTCGGAGCGATCATAGAACGCCCATTGGACACCGTCGCCGTGGTGGGCATCGATGTCGATATATAGAACGCGCGCGCCGTAGTGTTTGACGGCGTAATCGATAGCGCAAGCGGGGTCGTTATAGACGCAAAAACCCGAGGCTCGGTCGGCAAGAGCGTGATGAAGCCCTCCCGAGATGCTGACCGAGTGAGCCGTCTGTCCGCTCATTACCATTTCCGTCGCGACTATCGCGCTTCCGGTAATAAGACCCGCCGCCTCGTGCATACCTTTGAATGCCGGATTGTCGCCGGCGCCTATGCCAAACTTCGGCCCGTACACCGAATCGTCGGCGCCGTACATCGACGGGTCCCCGAACGCATCGCCGGTCTCACTTATTTTCTTTACCGCCTCGATATAGCGGGCCGTGTGTACCCCCAGCAGCTCTTCATCGGTCGCCATACGACCGGGCAACAGCCTTACCTGAGGTTTGTAAAACACGCCATAGGCCTTTAATAGCTCATAGGTCAACATCAAGCGAATAGGCTGAAGTGGGTGCGAAGGTGAAAAATTGTAATCTAAGAATTCATCGCCATAGATAAACGCAACCGATTCGCCGCCGCCGGCACATAAACCCTTCTGATCCATTGCCTCCACCCTTTGTCCCGAAGTAGTCCCAAAACAGCTATCCCACATTATACAGAGGGCTTGAGTTTTTGACAAAAAGCAGGTGCCCGCGGCTGGGTGTCTCTCGAAGACAAGGCGCATTTTACGCTCAAGCGGCAAGATTTCAGAAGACTATTTGCTTCTAAGGATAAGAAAGAGGCCCGCGATAAGGGTGAGCGCGCTCAGCATTAGAGGCATATACACAGGGACGATAACCGGCATCGGCACAAGCGCGATGACGTCTTTAGAGAGCAGAGAGGTCGGCCACTTAATAATAGCGTAGAGAAACGCATAGTAAAGAACGCCCCACAATCCGACGACAAAAAACATCAAGGAGACGCGTTCGCTCCATTTCTTCCCTATCATGTATACGGCGGCTCCTACCAGCGCCAACATGGCGACTTGACGTATCTGCTCCGTTGCCAGAAGGTTCATGTCTACGAGTATCTTGAGGGCGAGGTCCTGCTTTAATACCATCAAGTCGCCGAATTTAAAAACGATGTCCTGTTTGTTCAGGCCCCATGACGGAAGCAAGGTCTTTATGTTATAAATCTCGCGCAGGTATACGGAAGAAGCGGCGTTAAGAAAAGCGACCGTTGTGGCGATTACGACCAGTGAGGTAAACTTAGCCTTGGCCTTGCGGCTCTTTTTCTTTTTGACTTTCTTCGTGAGGTTTCCCATCAATTCACCGTCTGTTGCTACGACTTATGCTTTATCCAATCGGCTGTTATCGACGCTATCGCGAACTTTCTTTCTGGTTAAAAACATACTCGACCTGCCTGCTAAAAACAAGCCTATGCCTAACAATAAGACGCAGGCCTGCTTCGCTCTTGATAAGAACGCTTGTCGGCTAGACAGCCGCCCGCTCTCCCATCACGCCGTCGTTGTGCTCACCGGCTTGGATGGCGGGTAGCGTAAACGAGAAAATGCTGCCTGCCTCCAACTCGCTCTTCGCCCAGACCCGTCCACCATGCGCCTCGACCAGATGCTTGACTATCGCCAGGCCGATGCCGGAGCCGCCCGACACACGCGCCCGCGACTCATCGACCCTATAGAAATGATTGAATACGTACGGAAGGTCTTCCTTGGATATCCCTTCGCCCGAATCCTCGACCGAAACCAAAACCGCGGGGTTATCGACGCCTCCGCCTATCGTGCAGTCGACCGTAGCGCTGATTTTAACCGTATCCCCGCCCGCCGTATACTGAAACGCGTTGGCTATTAGATTATAGAGCACCTGGCTAATCCTATCGCTATCGACATTGACAGGCGGCAAGTCCTCACCTATCTCCACTTCGAGACGCTTCGACTCCTCGACGGCCCTCGGCCTGAACATCTCGACGACCTGCCGGATGATATAGCCGATATTGGCGCGCTCCTTTTCGAGTCGGAGTTGCTTCTCCTCGGCCAGCGCGAGGTCTCTTAAGTCATTTAGAAGCCTCGACAAAAGCAAAGTCTCCGTGTGGATAGCGGCCAGCTTCTTTTGGCTCGGCTCTATCACCCCGTCGAGCATGGCCTCGATATTGCCGCGCACCACAGTCAACGGTGTCTTCAGCTCGTGAACGATATCTCCGAGCAGCCGCCGGCGAAGCTGGTTATTCCTCTCGAGACTCACGGCCATCTTGTTGAAAGAGGTCGCCAACTGCCCGATTTCGTCTTTCGTGTTTACCTCGACGCGATGGGTTAAGTCACCCTGGGCTATTTTTTTTGCGGCTGCCGCAAGCTCGTGCAACGGCGCCGTTAAGCGCTTGGCGAACAAAACGCCGAAAAGCGCCGCGACCAACGCGGTCACGATGCCGGTAATCCAAATCCATTCGTTGACCGACTGCAGAAAACCCTCCTCTAACGGGCCGATAAGGTTGGCCAACATCCGCGCGCGCATACCGCCATGCCCGCCCGCCTGCCCGGCAAAGGGTCCGCTTATAAGATAGTCATTGAACTGTAGACCGATTACCCGGTTGATTATCGCCGAGACCGCGGTAATCGAAACCAGCGCGATCAGCGTAAATGTAATCGTAAGCCTCGCGGCTAAACTACTCATCGTCGCTTTCCTCCATTCTATAGCCGACACCGAAGACGGTTACGATATACCGCGGTCTCTTCGGGTTGGCCTCTATCTTCTGGCGAAGATTCTTAACATGCGCGTCGATTGTCCGCTCGTATCCTTCGAAAGAATACCCTTGTATGTAATCGATCAGCTGAAGCCTGGTAAAGACCCTGCCGGGATTTCTCGCCATCGCTTCGAGCAACTTAAATTCCGTAGGAGTAAGCGCGATAGCCTCACCCGCTTTGGTCACCTCATGCTTGGCCAGGTCCATGGCGATTTCGCCTAGCCGTAACTTCTCGGTATTAGCGACCTCGCCGACCGCGCGCCGCAATACCGCTCTCACCCTTGCCAACACCTCGCGCGGACTAAAAGGCTTCGTGATATAGTCGTCCGCGCCTACCTCTAAACATAAAATCTTATCGGTCTCTTCATCTCGCGCGGTGAGCATGATTATCGGTACCGACGAGGTCGCGCGCAACAACTTGCAGACCTCAAACCCGTTTACCTCCGGCAGCATCAAGTCGAGCAAGATAAGGTCGGGCTCGTCTCGTCGCGCAATATCGAGTGCCGCCCGGCCGTCATAGGCCTTCAAGACCTCGTAGTCTTCGCGCTCCAAATAGGCCGCTAAAACCTCGACTATCTCCTTTTCATCGTCGACGACGAGTATTGTGTTCTTGCCCACCGATAAATCAACACCTTACATCGGTCCCTAGTTTAAAAACATGGCGGACCATTTCGTGCCGTGCCGTTCGTCCCCAATATATACTATTTCGGAACTTACCGAAACATCTTGATATCGACCGCCGCGCCGGCCGGCAAGAACACGGTAAAATATAACAATCGGCATCACTATGAGCATCTCGCCTCGGAGCGCTCACCGTGAAGCCGATTGTTGCCGCCGCTTGCCGACCATTCGGTCGGCATATTTATTGTCAACTTAGAGATTGGTCGGTGTGACCGCCGAAGCGTCGCCAAATCCGGCACCAGGGCCTCTGCCGCCCCTCATGCCCGGGCCGCCGCCGGGGCCACCCATACCGCAACCGCCGCCGCCTCTACCGCCTCCGGGTCCGACCGCGGGGTCTTCTATGCGTTCCCGCACTCTTGACTTCATTCTCTCCAACATTTGGTTCTTTTGCTCTTCAGTTAAGTAGCCTGCTTCAACTTTCTCATCGAGGAATCGCTCACGCGAATCCACGATTGCGTCTACTACTTTGTCCTTTTCCACACCCCGCGCCTTGGCGATATCCGCCAAGCTCTGTCCCGCATTGCGCTTCTCGACAATCTCCTCGGACTTGAGCCCTAGAAGTTTCGCCAACTCATCCGCCGCGCCGCCAAAGAAACCACGGCAACCATTTACAATCGCCGATGTGGTAGTCCCTGTGTCGCTATCCTCCGCGGCGAAGGATATACCCGCGACCGTTACAAGTGATATCGACACCACGAGCAACCCGACCAAAAACTTTCTTGAAAATCTCATCTCAGCACCTCCTCTCGGATAATCCTCGCGACACCAAATATACCCCCCGGATGTGAAGACGGTGTGAAGACGGTGTGTGGATGTTGCGAATTTCATGCCGAGGTCGACTTGTCGGCGTGGGCCTGCTGCTCATGTGTGCGCGTCGCCGAAAATTTTTTTAGGTGTTTTAGGTCTATCACCGAAGTTGCCGATAGAAACATACAGAAACAGAGCGTCGCCGGCCAAAACATAACGTCGGTATTGGATTTTGAAGGACTTGCATATGACGGTAGGTAAAAAACTCTTCATAACCATATTTATTCTCTCCGCTTTGGCGGCTGTCATCGGTGTTATGGGCTTGCTCAACCTCAAGAAATTCAATGAAAAAGTCGGCGAACTCGCCTTCGCCGTAGACAGAGTAGACTCAGTACAAAACCAAAGAGTCGAGTTCCAAAGCCTTAACAGCGCGCTCCATAATTACTTGAAAGTTCGCGATGACGCCGCCGCTCAAAAACTCTCCGACAAAATCGTAGCGTTGCGCGAAACTACAGATGGTCTTACAGATGGTCTGAAGGATGCTTCGACCCCCCCCCCCCCCCCCC
>JAGXSZ010000001.1 GCA_018333515.1 Actinomycetota bacterium | reverse complement strand
CTGCCGTACCTGCGAGAAGCGGGCCTTATCGACGGGGACGAGCCGCTCGAAGACGAATTCGCGCACCTCGTCCAAATTGTCGAGGCGGTCCGCGGCAACCTAACCGTTCTCGCCGAGATACCGGCCTATGCTAAAATATTTCTGAGCGAGTTCGAGATAGAGCCGGAAGCGCGCGAGTGGCTCTCCCGACCCGGCCTGCTGGAAGTCCTCAACGAGCTGCGCGACACCCTTGTCGCGCGCGGCGAACTCGATTTCGATGCCGGCAAAGAGGTCGTCTTAAGCTTGCGCGAGCGTTTTAAGGAGCGCGGCATAACCGGAAAAAACCTGTTCATGCCGGTGCGCGTAGCTCTGACCGGCAGCGCAAAGGGACCGGAGCTGCCTTACATCCTCGATATCTTAAGCAAAGAAGAGGCGCTGGGGCGAATAGATACGGTCGTCGAAGAAGCCGAGAAGGCCCGGTAACAGGCCTAAATGAGAGTAATCGTTGAGCCAAAAATGAGAGGCGTGTTATCGTTTGCCGGTTCGATATTATGCCGTGTTGTGTCAATAATGAACAGAACGAAAATCAATCAGGTGGTGTCGATAGATAATGTCGCTTAAAGTCTTTAACACGATGACCCGGAAGAAAGAAGATTTCGTGCCGCGCGACGCGGGCAAGGTCGGCATGTATATCTGCGGCCCGACGGTGTACAATTTCATCCATGTCGGAAACGCGCGGACGTACCTCTCTTTCGACATTATCTATCGCTATCTTAGATATAAGGGGTATGATGTCACATATGTTCGCAATCTGACCGATGTGGACGACAAGATAATAAATAAGGCGCGTGAGGAGGGGGTCTCCCCCGGGGAATTAGCCGAGCGATTCATCGAGGGCTACTGGGAAGATGTCAAGAGCATGGGTCTGGCCGAGCCGACCTTGGAGCCGAAAGCGACCGAGCATATCGGCGAGATGATAGCGATAATCGAGCGGCTTATAGAAAAAGGCCACGCATACGCGGTCGACGGGGACGTCTACTTCGAGATAGCGAGCGCCGCCGAATACGGGAAATTGTCGCACCGGTCGCTCGATGATATGAGAGCCGGCGAGCGGGTGGAAATCGACCCGAGGAAGCGTCATCCTATGGATTTCGCGCTGTGGAAAGCGGCGAAACCGGGCGAGCCGGCGTGGGATAGTCCCTGGGGACAGGGTCGACCGGGCTGGCACATAGAGTGTACCGCGATGTCCGTGAAGTACCTGGGCGTCAACTTCGACATACACGGCGGCGGGAGGGACCTTATCTTTCCGCACCATGAGAACGAGGTCGCTCAAACCGAGAGCTATACCGGCCAACCATTCGCCAAGTATTGGCTCCACGGCGGCATGGTCAATATCGGCGACGAGAAGATGGCTAAATCGGTCGGCAATATCGTTTTAGTGCGCGAGCTGCTGCAAGGGACGAACGCGAATGTCTTGCGCTTGCTCGCGCTAGGCACGCATTATCGGAGCCCGATAGATTTCAGCCCCGACAAGCTGGTCGAGGCCGAGGCGGCTTACGAGCGGTTTCTCAATGCCAGGCGGCGTATCCGTCAAGCGCTGGAGGCGCCGTCGGTGACCGTGCTAGGCGAGAAGAGAGCGCTGATGGATGGCCTAAGCGCAGGCTTGAAGGGTGCGCGGGAGAAGTTTATCGAGTCGATGGATGATGACTTTAACAGTGCGGCCGCGATAGCGGCCCTCTTCGACTTCGTAAAAGAGGTAAATACCTTTATCGAAGCGTATGGTGAGATGACCTTGGACGCCCGGGAGCTGCTTGAGAAAGCCGACGCGCTTCTGGTAGCCCTATCCGGTGCGGTCGGGCTCGATTTGGGGTTGCCCGAAGCGGGCGACTTGGCGGATAAGCTTCCCGATGATCTCTACCGGCTGGCTTCGGAAGTTTTTGTAAGCGCAGTCGATGGGGCGAGCAAAGCGGAGCTGCTCGACAAGATATTGGAGCGGCGGGTAGATGCGCGCAACGGCAAAGACTGGGCGCTCGCTGATAAGATAAGAGACGGTCTGGCGGCCGCGGGTATCGAGATCGAAGATACGCCGCTCGGCTTTAGATGGAAGTTAAAGGCTTAGGTGGAATTGGTTTGGAGACGGTAGAAGGCAGGCGTACTGTCTATGAACTCTTGCGAAGCGCCGGGCGCGTCGAGAAGATACTCATCGCAAAAGAGTCGAAGTCGACAGATATTTTAGACAAAATAGAAGCCCTGGCGAGAAAGCAGGGCGTTCGCATCGATACGGTCGATAAGGATAGGCTCGACGACATAGCGGGCTCGCGGGTCCATCAGGGCGTAATAGCGTATATCTCGGCCTACGAATACCTACCCTTCTCTGAATTCTGCTCGCGGTTGGATATTACGGCTAAACCGGTCGTCTTACTTCTCGACGGCGTGACCGACCCGCAGAATTTCGGCGCGCTTATAAGAAGCGCCGACGCGACCGGAGCGGCGGGGGTGGTCGTCACCAAGCGACGTTCGGCGCCGGTCACCGCGGCTGTCCACAAGGCCTCGGCGGGGGCAACGGCTTATGTCGATATTACCCAGGTAAGCAACCTTTCCTACGCGATAGATGAATTGAAAGAGATGGGCTTTTGGGTCGTGGGCGCGAGCGAGAAAGCCGGGCGCGCCTATTATGATATCGACTTTAACATGCCGCTCGTGGTGGTTCTCGGCAGTGAGGGCGGCGGCTTGTCGCGTCTCGTCGCGGAGAAATGTGATTTTTTGGCGGCGATTCCGATGAGGGGTGAGATCTCATCGCTCAATGTCAGTGTCGCCGGCGCGGTCTTGCTCTACGAGGCGCTGCGCCAGAGGCGGGTCTCGGGGGAGCCGGAAGCGTCGGGCAAGGTATTTTTATGAAAAAACTTCTTATCGTGGATGGATATAATCTGATATATGCGACCGACCGTTATAACAAGTGGCGCGATAGCGACCTCGAACTCGCCCGCGTCAAGCTTATCGAGGACCTCGCGACGCTCAAAGCGCTCCGCGGCTACGAGGTAGTCCTCGTCTTCGACGCGGCGAAAACGAACGCGCGCGGGCGCGCGAACACACGAATTCTCGGAATCGACGTCTGGTTTACCAGGGCCGGCGAGACCGCCGACTCTATGATCGAGAGGATGGCGGCGCAGCTTACCTTTGAGGGAGATGTGATTGTCGCCACCTCCGACTACAGTCAGCAAAAAGTTATTTTTCGAAACGGCGTGTTGCGAAAGAGCAGTCGGGAGCTGGTCGCCGAATTCGAGTCGACCGCCCGCGATATCGAGGAAAAAACAACTAAACGCGCGCGCTTCCAGCTAGAAGAGCGCATCGACGGCGCTATTCGACGCGCGCTGGAGCAAATCGTAATGGGTGATGACTAGGCACCCTTAAATAGTCCGGCAAGTATCGACGATTACTCGAATGTCTTACCCTGACGTTCTTGACGTAAAGCGGTATGATGTCTATAATAAAAATTCGTTATCGATCATCCGCATCACGAGAGCGACAACAGCCCTGGGCAACCGAGGGCATGCGGGATGAGCCGACTTGCATTTCATCGTAGACAAAAGGAGAGCAGGCAGTGCAAGTACAAACGGAACCATCTCGGCACCATCCGGCGATATTTTTCGAGACACTTTCCGACCCGCAACTTGTCGTTGCGGCGCGCGAAGGCAATGACGCCGCTCTCGAGCATTTGCTCCACAAATATAAAAACTTCGTCAAGATAAAGGCGCGCGCCTATTTTCTTATCGGCGCCGACTGGGACGACCTCGTGCAGGAAGGGATGATCGGTCTCTACAAGGCCATCAGAGATTATCGAGACGATAGACAAGCGTCGTTCCGGGCCTTTGCCGAATTGTGCATAACCCGGCAGATAATCACCGCCATAAAGACGGCGACGCGCCAGAAACATATCCCGCTCAATTCTTATGTCTCGCTCAACCGGCCGGTCTACTTCGAGGATGAATCGGACCGGCTCTTAGCCGACCTGCTCTGCGGCGAAGAAATTACCGACCCTATCGATTTGATCATCAGCGGCGAGGAGATGCAGAGCATGAGGTCTAGTTTTAGCAGGATACTCAGCGAGTTAGAGGCGAAGGTGCTCAAGCTCTACATCGACGGGCGGTCGTATCAGGAGATAGCCGACGACCTAGACCGGCATGTCAAGTCGATCGACAACGCGCTCCAGCGCATTAAGCGCAAGATCGAGTCGCACCTCAGAAGCCGTCTCGCGGAGAGTTGATTCGTAAACGTTTTGACCGAAGAAAGCCCCGGCAACGATACCGCAAAGCCCTTTTCCGCAAAGCTTGCATGCATGGCAATCGATTAATGATTTCCGCCGCGCTGTTATTAACACGCATCGATTGGGGAAAAGCTATAGAGACATAGACGCGTAAGACAACTACCCAAAGAAGGCTCGCGTAGACTCGAGAACTAAGTCTTTTGTCGTGTGCGGGTTTATTTGGATACTGTCATTATGGGGACGGTTTTACTATAATTGTTTAGTACAGGCTTAAAAGATCATTACCCGACGAGCGCGTGTCGAGTCGCTGTTGACGGTAGCCAAGGGTAATGTGGCCGGTCATTTAGCGCCGTAGACGTGGTCGTCGGTGATTGTCGGAAAGGATGCGGAGATGGAAGAGCGAAGAGATTTCGAGGAAAAAGAGGTCGAGGTACGGGAAGGGCTATCCGAGCCTTTAGAGGTTGGCTCGGCTCCGTCGCAGAGTTCGCCTAAGACCGCGGAGAGTCGATTCCGCGGCGACGGCAAGCGCAATATCTCCGCCTTAATCATCGCGCTGGCGTTTGTCAGTGCCATAGTCGGCGGGGTGGTCGCGACATATCTGGTGCCGTATATGTACGGAAGCTCGCCTGCGGCTGTCTTTGGCGGGGGGTCGGGCATATCCGGCAATGGCGCAACTGAGATTATAGCCGTCGATAAGGGAGCGGTTTCGCCGGTAACGGCGGTCGCGAAGAAACTCCGGCCGTCGATAGTAAATATCAACGTACGTCAATCCATAGAGGAGCCGTTCCATCCCGATGTCGTCAGCGGTGCGGGCTCGGGCGTCATCTATAGGGAAGACGGATACATTTTGACCAATAACCATGTCGTTTCGGGCGCGAAGGATATATTCGTCACTGTCGGCACCGATGAGATAAAAGGGACCCTAGTCGGTGCCGATCGGGAGACGGACCTCGCCGTAATAAAAATAAAGCGGAAAGGACTTCCGGCTGCCGAGTTTGGCTCGACCAAAGACTTGCAGGTAGGAGAGATTGCCGTCGCCATCGGCAGCCCGTTCGGATTCGAGCACACCGTAACGTCCGGCATTATCAGCGCCCTGAACAGGACCGTGAGCATCCCTGATTCGCGCGGGAATGAAGTCACGACATATACCGACCTTATCCAGACCGACGCGCCGATAAACCCCGGAAACAGCGGTGGTGCGCTCAGCGATGCCAAGGGTAGGGTCATCGGCATAAACACGCTCATCATATCGAGCAGCGGCGTGACCGAGGGCGTCGGTTTTGCCATACCTTCGGAGACCGTGCGGAATGTCGCCGACCAACTAATCGAAAAAGGCAAGGCGAGCCACCCGTATATGGGTATCCAGGGGAGCAACATCGATGACGTGCTCGTCGACACCTCTGAACTCGCGGTCTCAAATGGCGCTATCGTCCTCGACGTGCTCAAGGGGACCCCGGCTGAAAAAGCAGGCTTGAAGAAGAACGACGTCATAACCGCGATAGACGGCGAGAAGATCGAGACGATGGACGAGTTGCTCGTCTTAATCAGGCAGAAGAAAGTCGGCGATAAGATAGAGCTGACCTACTACCGGGGTAAAGACAAGAAAACGGTAGAGCTTACCCTCGTCGAGAAACCGAAGCGGTAGCGGGGCGACGGTGCGGATAAAGGTCATCGTTATAGGTAAAATAAAAGAGCGCTATTTAAGGGAGGGCATCGACGACTACAAGACCCGGCTTTCCCGGTTCGCGAAAATCGAAGTCGTCGAGTTGCCCGAAGAGGATATCGGGCAGTTGTCCGAGAGCGAGGTAAAAGAGCGCGAAGCGGCTAAAATTCGCAAGCAGCTCTCCGGTTCGTGGTTTACCGTCGCCTTGGATCGCGGGGGAGAAGAGCTTTCTTCGCCCGGGCTGGCGCATAGGATAGAGATGCTGATGGTCGGGGGCACCAGCAGCATGGCGTTTATTATCGGCGGCCCACTCGGCCTTGCTGAGGAAATCCTCAAAGCGGCGGACATGCGCTTTTCGATCTCCAAACTCACCTATACGCACCAACTCGCACGGGTGTTACTTCTTGAGCAGCTCTACCGGTCGTTCAAGATAATCAGGGGCGAACCGTATCATTATTAAAACTAAAACGCCGTGCTCTTGGATGGAGGCTAAAAATTAAAGACCTGACCCCAAAATTACAAAATTAAAAAGCCGTGCTCTCTCAGAGAGCACGGCTTTTTAATTCTATCGAAAGTCTTGTCGGACTATTTTGCCGCGAGTTCTTTCTTTTTGTCCCGGATAGCCTGCTTGATTCTATCGAGTTCTTTCTCATCGATATCGCCTTTGTCGAGCAGAAACGAGACAACCGGAGCGACCCGGCCGCCCATAACCTTCTCGACGACCTGCGTGATCATCGAATTGGCCATGTCCTCCTGGCTTACATTGGGCGTATACATGTATGCGGTGCCGGAGCGGTCTTGTTTGAGCACGTTCTTATTGGCCAAGCGGCTCATCACGGTCATAATGGTCGTGTATGCTAAGTGCTTGTCGGGATAGAGTTCTTCGAAAACATCCTTGACGGTCGCGCCGCCGAGTTGCCATACGACTCTCATGATGTCGGCTTCAAGTTCCCCCAGGCCGGAACCTACCCCAACCCGGTTCTTTCTGATTCGGACTGTCTTTTTTGTCACGCAATACCTCCTAAATTACAGCTACATTGTTGTGATATTCGTACTGAAGCCCCTGTTTTAATAATGTAGCAGACGAGTAACTGTTCTGTATTATATTGTAGCGCTATTTACATGTCAATAAAGACAACGCTAAGCACATTATGACGCTAAAATAGTACTAGTGTCAAGTTATATTTGGGTATTACGCGAATAATCAAGGATATTTTCCGTTTTTCGCAAGCGGTTGCCTTTAATATCCCGGAGTACGGAGATGTTTTTAAGGTCATCGGCGACTGTCTGGCGCGGTGTCTCCAGGATTACCGGTTTACCGGTGAGCAGCGGATGGTTGAGCAGGTAGTCAAAACCGGCGTTTCCGATATAGCCCTCGCCGATGGCCGCGTGGCGGTCGTGCGCCGTGCCCAGCGGGTATTTCGAGTCGTTGGCATGGATGAGTCCGACGCGCGCCATGCCGAGCGTCGTATCGAGTGCGCGCAAGGTACCCTCCACACCGGTCTTAGTCGCGAGGTCGTAGCCGCCCGCGAACGCGTGACATGTGTCGAAGCATATGCCGAGGCGCTCGCCGCCGCCCGCAATCTCTATTATCTCGGCAAGCTCTTCAAAGGTGACACCCAAGCTCGAGCCGGCTCCGGCCATGTTCTCCAGAAGAATCGCCACGCCGGAGTCGTCCGCGGCGATAAGCTCGGCGAGAGCGACTCCGACACGACGCATTCCATCGGGCTTACTTGACGTGACCGAGCTGCCGGTATGGACGACATAGTAAGGCGCGCCGATTATATCGCAGACCCGCAAACCATTAGCGATCGCCCCCTTGGAGCGGTCATAGATTTTCTCATCGGGCGCGCCGAGGTTGACCAGATATGGCGCGTGGACGACGACCGGGCTTATCCCGTATTGAGCGCAGGCGGCCCTAAAGTCCGCCGCATCATGCTTATCGGGGTTCCAGCGGCCCCAGTTGCGAGGGTTGCCGGCGAAGATTTGGATGGTCTCGCAATTTCGCTTGCGCGCGCGCTCTACCGCCAACATGAGCGAGCCGGCGATAGAGATGTGCAGGCCGAGCTTCATGAGAGGTCTACATCCTTTCCGGCGCGGCGACGCCGAGCACCGTCAAGACGCCTCGCAGAACCGTCCGAGTCGCGTCGCAGAGGGCCATTCTCGCGGTCGACAACGCTTTATCGTCGGTGACGACCCGGCATTTGGTATAGAAGAAATGGAAGACCGCGGCGAGTTCTTGCGCGTAAGCGGTGAGCGGATGGAGCGCCCTCTGCCGCGCGGCGCGTTCGAGCACCTCCGGCCACTCGGCGAGTTTTCGGATAAGGTCGAACTCGGGCTCGGTCTCCAGCCGCCGGTAGTCGATATCGCCGGATAGGTCGATCTCCTCGGCCTCGGCGAACCTCACAATACTCGATATGCGGGCATGCGCGTATTGGACGTAATATACGGGATTCTCATTCGATTGCTCTTTGGCCAGTTCGATATCGAAGTCGAGCGGGCTGTCGGTGCCGCGCATCAGGAAGAAGAAGCGCGCGGCGTCTCGACCGACCTCCTCTAGAAGCTCGTCGAGCGTGACCATCTCGCCGGTCCGCTTCGACATGCGCACCGGCTCGCCGCCGCGCATTAAGTTTACGAGCTGCCCGATGATTATCTCCAACTTGTCGGCGGGGTAGCCGAGCGCCCGCACAGCCGCTTTCATGCGACCGATATAGCCGTGGTGGTCGGCGCCCCAGATATTTATCAGTCTATCGAATCCTCGCCCGAGCTTGTTTTTGTGGTAAGCGATATCGGCGGCGAAGTAGGTCGGCTCGCCGTTGGCGCGTATGAGCACGCGGTCTTTTTCTTCGCCGAACGCGGTCGCCTTAAACCAGACCGCCCCGTCCTCTTCATAGACGTAACCGCTTTCGCGCAGCCCGGCAATGGCTTTGTCGACCGCGGACGACGCGTGGAGTTCGCGCTCGCTAAACCAGGAGTCGAAGACGACCCCCATTTTTTCCAGTGTCAGTTTCAAATGCTCGAGGACCTGCTTATAGGAGCGCTCCAAGAAAAGCGATTCACGCTCGCTCTCCGCGATATCGAGATACGCGTCTCCTTCGGCCGCGCTTATCTCCCGCGCGATGTCTCTTATGTATTCTCCCCGGTAGCCTTCTTCGGGAAAGGGGACGTCTCGACCGAGGAGCTGGACGTATCTTGTCGCGACCGATTTGCCGAAGATGTTCATCTGATTGCCGAAGTCGTTGATGTAGAACTCGCGCTCCACATCGTAGCCCCGAGCGGTCAGGACATTGGCGAGCGTGTCGCCGACCGCCGCCCAGCGGCCGTGTCCGATATGCATCGGCCCCACCGGGTTGGCGCTGACGAACTCGACCTGGACACGTTCTCCCCGGCCCGCGGTCGAATGGCCAAACGATTCGCCCTCGCGCTCGATATCCCGCAAGACCTCGTAGAGCCAATCGTTGCTCAGGTAGAAGTTGATAAACCCGGCGCCGGCTATCTCTACTTTGTTGATAGATGTGTCATCGCCGAGTGCCTCGGCGATGACTTGCGCCACCGCTCGCGGGGGCATCTGGGCTTGGCCCGCGAGGACCATCGCTATATTGGTCGACCAATCGCCGTGCGCTTTCTCGCGCGGCCGTTCGAGAACGATTTGGGGTATCTCCACGGCGGGCAGTCTCTCATCGCGTTGAGCCCGCAGCAGCGCATCGCGTATCAGTTCGGCCAGTCTCTCGTTTATCATCTCTTACCTTTGCTTTTATGGATGCATCAACAAACAATCATTATATCACTTTGAGGTGGTTCAACTGAAGCGGATTATCGGTATTATCTTGTGGCCGCTTCGACGCTCAAGACCCTGCTCTACCTTTGACTATGCCGCAATCCTTATGTTAAACTTACTCAGTCGGCAGGCCGTAGCTTGTCATATTATTCTTCGCGGGGAATCGTTTTTCAGGAGGTTTATCTTGGTCTTGCCGGTTACATCAAAGGTTAATTCAAAAGGCCACTTGGAAATAGGCGGTTGTGACGCGGTGGAACTCGTCAAGGAGTACGGCACGCCGCTTTTTGTCATGGATGAGGAGACGATTCGCGGGCAATGCCGCGCCTATATGGCGGCGTTTGCGAGCAAGACCGAAGATTTCGAGGTCATTTACGCGAGCAAAGCGTTTATATCGGTCGCGATGTGCCGGTTGGCGCAAGAAGAGGGTCTGTCGCTGGATGTCATGTCCGGAGGCGAGCTGTACACCGCCGTAAAAGCGGGTTTTCCTGTCGCGAAAGCTTTTTTTCACGGCAACAACAAGACCCCCGCCGAGCTTAACCTGGCGTTGGAGCATGGGGTCGGCCGAATAGTCGTCGACGGTTTTCACGAACTCGAACTGCTCGACACGATAGCGGCTGAAAAAGGTATGACCCAGGATATTCTCTTGCGAATCACGCCGGGGATAAAACCCCAGACCCACAACTTTATTCAGACCGGCCAGCTCGATAGCAAGTTCGGGTTTGGCCTCCATGACGGCCTGGCGATGAGCGCGGTAAAAAAGGCGCTGACACTCGGCAATATCGACCTAAAAGGAATCCACGCGCATATCGGGTCGCAAATATTCGAACTCGGCTCGTTCGCCAAAGCGATAGAGATAATCATGGGGTTCGTCCACGATATCGAGGAAGAGACCGGCTTTGTCGTGGGTGAACTAAATACCGGCGGCGGCTTGGGTATCAAATACAAGGCGGTCGATGAGCCGTCGACCATCGAGGAGTACGCGGGTGTCATCGTCGCCGGCGTCAAAGAGCAAGCGGCGCGCCTCGGGCTCGCGGTTCCGAGAATCATGGTCGAGCCCGGCCGCTCGATAGTCGCGAATGCCGGAGTCACGCTTTACACGGTCGGCACCATCAAGGATATTCCCGGTATTCGCACTTACGTCTCGGTCGATGGCGGGATGTCGGACAATTTGCGCCCGATGCTATATGGCGCGGTATACGAAGCGCTCCTCGCTAACAGGGTGGAGGACGAAGCGCACGCGCTCGTGACGGTGGCCGGAAAGCATTGCGAGTCCGGCGATATTTTGGTGCGAGATACGATGTTGCCGTACCCGAAAGCGGGGGATATACTCTGCACGCCGGCGACCGGCGCTTATGGGTATATGATGGCCAACAACTATAATCGCCAGCCGCGCCCGCCGGTTATCATGGTAAAAGAGGGGGCGGCCCGCGTAATAGTTCGGGGTGAGACCCTCGATGACCTGGTCAGGCTCGATACCGGGCTTTAATAAGGGTAAGATAGTATTTTAATCTTAGGGGAATAGGAAGAGTCTTGAATAAGAAGATCGGCATCGGAATCATAGGTTTCGGCACGGTAGGCTCGGGAGTCTACCGGATACTGAGCGCAAAAGCATCGAAGCTGGCGCGGCGCTTAGGTGCCGACCTGCGCGTTGTCTTAGTCGCCGAGAAGGCGCGGGAGCTTCTCGAGGGCAAAGTACCGGTCGAGAAGCAGTCGGGCGACGCCAACGAGGTCATCAATCATCCCGACGTGGATATCGTGGTCGAGGTGATAGGGGGCATCGAGCCCGCTTACACCTTTATCAAAAACGCGCTCGAAAACGGCAAACACGTCGTCACCGCGAACAAAGCGTTGATGGCGAGCCGGGGCGGCGCGCTCCTTGAACTCGCCGAGAGAAAAGGCGTAGACCTCTTTTTCGAAGCCAGCGTCGGCGGGGGCATCCCGATAATACGACCGCTCAAATATTGCCTGGCAGGTAATACTATCTCTCGGGTGATGGGCATTGTAAACGGCACCACTAACTATATCCTCACCAAGATGGTCGATGAGGGGATGCCGCTCGCGGCGGCGCTCAAGGAAGCGCAGGATTTGGGATTCGCGGAGGCCGACCCTACGGCCGATGTCGAGGGCGACGATGCCGCGGCTAAGATAGCGATTTTGGCATCGATTGCGTTTAACAGCCGGGTCGTTCCCGAGCAGGTCTACACCGAGGGTATCATGGATATAACGCAGGCGGATATCGCGTACGCCAAGGAAATGGGGTACGCGATTAAACTGCTCGCGCTGGCCAAAGAGGACGAAGACGGGGTCGACGTGCGGGTTCATCCCGCGATGATTCCGGCGGACCATCCGCTCGCGCAGGTCTCCGGTGTGATGAACGCCATCTTTGTCGAGGGCGACGCGGTCGGCGAGGTCATGTTTTACGGGCCGGGCGCGGGGAGCCTGCCCGCGGCGAGTGCCATCGTCGGCGATGTCTTTGAAGTGGCGCTCAATATCAGCCTCAACAAAGTCGGCAGCGCGGCCTGCAGTTGTTTCGAGAGCAAGAAGGTCAAAGCTATCGATGAGGTAACGTCGCGCTACTATATGCGCTTGGAAGCGGCCGATAGGCCCGGAGTGCTCGCCAAAATATCGCAGGTCTTCGGCGAGGACGGCGTGAGCATCGAGAGCGTTATCCAGAAAAACACCCGCGGTGACGGCGCGGAACTCGTTTTCGGTTTTTATATGGTCAAAGAGAAGAACTTTAGGGAATCACTAAAGAAGATAGAGCGGCTGGATGTCGTCAATAAAATCTGTAATGTGATAAGGGTGGAAGAGTAAGTTATGGGCTGGCGAGGACTGATCGAAGAGTACGGGGATTTTCTCCCGGTGACCGAGGCGACCCCGGTGTGTACGCTCCACGAGGGCGATACCCCGCTGA
This sequence comes from Actinomycetota bacterium, assembly GCA_018333515.1. Taxonomy (NCBI): domain Bacteria; kingdom Bacillati; phylum Actinomycetota; species Actinomycetota bacterium. Next base: position 99,622 of record JAGXSZ010000001.1, on the reverse strand, counting down.
TTCGCGCGGAGAGCATTAGCAGGAAGCTGGAATGCGACGTATACTTCAAATACGAGGGGTTAAACCCGACCGGTTCCTTCAAGGACCGGGGTATGACGGTCGCGATAAGCAAAGCGCTGGAAGAGGAGTCAAGGGCGGTTATCTGCGCCTCGACCGGAAATACCAGCGCGTCCGCGGCGGCGTATTCGGCGCGTGCCGGCATCAAGTGTGTCGTACTTATCCCCGAGGGCAAGATAGCGCTAGGCAAGCTTTCGCAAGCGTTGATGCACGGCGCGCAGGTAATAGCGATACGGGGCAACTTCGACGCGGCCCTTAAGATCGTGCGCGACCTCGCCCAGGAGTACCCGATAACGCTGGTCAATTCGCTCAACCAATATCGGGTTGAAGGGCAGAAGACCGGGGCGTTCGAGGTTTGCGACGCGCTCGGCTCGGCCCCGGATTATCTCGCGATTCCGGTGGGCAACGCCGGTAACATCACATCTTATTGGCGGGGCTTTAAGGATTACGCGGCGGCGGGTAAGGTGGAGAGGTTGCCCAAGATGATAGGCTTTCAAGCGGCGGGTGCCGCGCCGATTGTCTTAGGACACCCGGTGGACCATCCCGAGACCATAGCGACGGCTATCCGAATCGGAAATCCGGCCAGATGGCAGGAGGCGGTTTCAGCCGCGCAGGATTCGGGCGGTTTTATAGATATGGTGACCGATGAGGAGATACTCGAAGCGTACCGGCTTATCGCGGCTACCGAGGGTGTCTTTGCGGAACCGGCTTCGGCGGCGTCGGTGGCGGGCCTGATAAAGATGGTTGAGACGGGGCGCGTCTCCAGGGGCGTGCGGGTCGTCTGTGTCCTTACCGGTCACGGGCTTAAAGACCCCGATACCGCGATAAAGACGGGCGGGAAAGTCATCGAGACCGAAGCGACGCTGACCGCGGTCGAAAAGGTCATCTTCGGGGCAGTGTAGAATAACGGCCGGGGTCGGCAATGCCGGCACTGTTTTTGGTCCGCGAACAAAATGAGTCGAAAAATAATCCGAGGGTAAGGTTATGGTACAGGCCATTGTGCCGGCTACGACTGCGAATCTGGGACCGGGCTTTGACGTCTTAGGCCTGGCCTTGAATCTATATAACACATTCACGCTCGCCGAAATCGAGAGCGGGCTGGTCGTCGAGGTCTCCGGAGACGGCGCCGAGCGTCTTTGCGGGGATGAAAATAACCTCGCATATATCGCCGCGAAGCGGCTCTTCGATGAGGTCGGCCACAGGGCCGGCGGCCTTCGTATCGGCATCGATATAGGGGTGCCGCTCGGGAGGGGGTTGGGGAGCAGTTCGACGGCGATCGTCGGCGGGCTGGCAGCCGCCAATGACCTTTGCGGCGGGCAGTTGTCCAGACAGGATATCTTTGCGCTTGCCGCCGAAATAGAGGGCCATCCCGACAATGTGGGCCCGGCCGTCTTTGGCGGCTTCACCATATGCTACGAACGTCAATCGGCGGTCCGAGCCGTTTCGCTGAAACCGTCGAAGAATATCAAGCCGGTGGTGCTCATACCATCGAGCATGCTGGAGACGAAAAAAGCCCGCTCGGTGTTGCCGAAAAGCGTCGCGATGGCCGATGCCGTCTTCAATATCGGGAGGTCTAGCATTTTAGTCGCGGCGCTCCTCGAAGGAAGGCCGGATATGTTAAGAGACGCCATGGAAGACCGGCTCCACCAGCCATACAGGGCGACCCTTATCCCGGGTATGGACCGGGTGATAGAGGCGCTTAACGGCTATCCCGATATCGGCGTGGCGCTGAGCGGCGCCGGCCCAAGCATTCTCTGTCTCGTAGCGAGGTCGAAAGAGGTCGAATATGTAGAGCTTATAAGCGGTGTGCTTGCGGAGCGCGACCGGGATTACGCGGCGGTTCCCCTGGAGTTCGATTTGGAAGGCGTAACCGTCAAGAGTTGACGGCGCCGGCCGGTAGCGCGGATCTCTCTGATTAATCGGTATTGATGTTGACCCGGCAGTTAAAACGAGTAAAATAGAGGGCAACCTAGGTTAAAGATTACAAGACAGTTTTGATGGTACGCGTTTGCGGGGACTTAACAAAAGCGAACTATCCGAAACCCTCGACCCATCCTGTGATTCCATACAGCATATTTTTGTCGGGCCGCGTGCGTTGTGGTCGCCCCTCGCGCGGGGGCGCGGATTGGAACAAACAAACAAACATCATAATTTGCTTGCATCGGTCGTAAAGGTACGGTAACATTGGTCGATGCTAAAGCTGGACAGACAGGAATCGAGATGGGTTTTTTAAAACGATTACTGCGCTCGTTTGTTCGAGCTGCGCTTATAGCAGTGATTCTCTGGTTTATCGAGTGGCTTGTAGAGCCAAAGACCGATGCCTAGCGCGCCTCGAAGTGGTTCCTCAGAATTGAGCATTTTCGCGTATAGCCGGCAATAAATCCTGTGATTTTATGCGTGTGTTTCTTTCGACAGAAGAACAATACGCGAAGGCGCGGCGCCTCGATGCGCCAAGAGCGCATCGAGAAAGGAAAGGAATTTTTATGGGCGATAAAGCCCCTATAACAATCGCACACATCTCCGACCTCCATATAGGGTCACAGTATTTTATCCCGAACCTATTGAGCAGGACCATAGAGGAACTCAACGAACTCAAGCCCGATGCCGTTATATGCACCGGTGATTTTACGGATGCGGGCTTTCGCCAGGAATACACGACGGCGCAGACCTTCTTATCGACGATAGAGTGTGAGCGCCGGCTCTTTATCCCCGGCAACCACGACTCTCGCAACGTAGGATACGTCCACTTCGAGGAGTTCTTTGGTGAGCGCGACCGCGTGCTCACGTTCGACCGCATGATGATAGTCGGTACCGATTCAAGCGAGCCCGACCTCGACAACGGCCGTATCGGCCGCGAGCGTTACGCCTGGCTGAAAGATGCTTTCGAAGACGACAGCTACTTCAAGATTCTCGCCCTCCACCACCACTTGCTTCCGGTTCCCGGCACCGGCCGCGAGCGAAGCATGGTCTATGATGCCGGTGATTTGCTTGAAGTCTTGATAGACTGCGGCATCGACCTCGTTCTATGCGGCCACAAGCACGTACCGTATGTGTGGAGGCTCGAGAGCCTGGTGGTAGTAAACGCGGGTACCGCTTCCAGCCTGCGGCTTCGCGGCAAGACGAAACCTTGTTACAACATCGTCGAGATAGACGAGCGTGACAACATCAAGATATTTCGGAAATATCCCTATGGGGGCCGTGAGCTTATCGCCGAGTTCTCTTGCGACGATAGGAATTACTGCAAGTGGGAGCGGGTCGAGGCTGATGTCGTATCGGGAGGTGGCCGGCCATAACTCGGGCGATTGCGCTTATCGACGGCGAACACTATCCTCCGGTGATCAAGTCCGCTTTGGAAACCCTCGCTAATAATCATGATTATAATGTGGTCGGGGCGGTCTTCGTCGGCGGCCTCGAGAAATTATCCGAAAAGGGCGAGTTCGATGACCTCGGTTGCCCGGTTATTAAAGACGAGGACACGCTGACGGCAATCCTGATGGCAATCGAGCGCTTCGACCCGGAAATCGTCGTAGACCTCAGTGACGAGCCGGTCATAGGCTACAAAGAGCGTTTTTTCTACGCCAGCCACGTGCTGACAAAGGGTATCCCGTATATCGGAGCCGATTTTTGGTTCTACCCGCCGGCTTTCCAGAAGGTCTTGCGGAAACCATCGCTAAGTGTGATCGGGACCGGCAAGCGCGTAGGTAAGACCGCGATTTCCGGCTTTATCTGCCGCCATCTCGATGAGGCGGGCTACCGGCCGGGAGTTATCGCGATGGGGCGCGGCGGGCCGCCCGCGCCGGAGTTGATTGAGGGTCGGGAGATCGAGCTGACCCCGGAATACTTACTCAACCTGGCGCGCTCGGGCAAGCACGCCGCCTCCGACTACTTGGAGGATGCTTTGACGAGCCGTATAACGGCAATCGGATGTCGTCGTTGCGGCGGGGGGCTTGCCGGTCAACCTTTTATTTCGAATGTTTCCGCCGGCGCCAAAATCGCTAACGCGCTCGACATTGATCTCGTCGTTTTGGAGGGTTCCGGCTCGGCGTTGCCGCCGGTCCACGCGGACGCGCATATTCTTACAATCGGGGCCGGACAGCCGATAGACTATATCGACGGATACTTCGGGACATACCGGGTGCTCTTGTCCGATTTGGTCATAATATCGATGTGCGAGCCGCCTATCGCGGACAAAGACAAGGTCGAGCAGTTAGACCAAGCGATAAGAAGTATTAAGCCGCAGGCGAAGATAGCGCATACGATTTTCAGGCCGAAGCCGCTCCGGCCGATAGCGGGAAAACGTGTGTTTTTAGCGACAACGGCTCCGCCCTCGATGAAGGGCAAACTCGTCTCTCACCTAGAAAAGACATACGATGCCGAGGTGGTCGGGGTGAGCACCAATCTTTCGAACCGCAAGTTGTTGCGCCAAGATATCGAAGCGGCCGAGGGGAAGTTCACGACGCTATTGACCGAATTGAAGGCGGCGGCGGTCGATGTGGTGACCGGCATCGGCTTCGGACTGGGCCTCGAAGTCGTGTATATGGATAATCTGCCGGTGGTTATCGGAGGCGATGGCGACCTGGAAGACCTGGTCACTTGGGTTGCGGACCGGGCAAAACAAAATTTTGCGGGCGGGAAGAGCAGTGATTAAAGACAACGAGAACAGATCGCAAATCGTAATCAGCGACGACCGGCACGGCTTGCCTTTTTCGAAGGGCCTTATAGCGTCCTCGTTAACGGCGACGGGCTTGTCTCCGAGCCGGTCGCACAAGGTGGCCAGGATCATCGAGCAGCATTTAATTGAGACCGGCAGGTTTTCGATAGGCGTTGAAACGCTGCGCCAGGTCGTTTACGAACAACTCCTTTCGCATGAGGGCAAAGGGTATGCCGATACTTATCGGCGTTGGCAGACGTTGCTCCATATCGACCGCCCGATGATAATTCTGATAGGGGGGACCACAGGTGTCGGAAAATCGACGATTGCGACAACGCTCGCTCATCGTCTGGGTATCACGCATATCGTAGCCACGGATGCGTTGCGCGAGGTCATGAGGACCGTTCTCTCGGAAGAGTTGATACCCGCACTCCATGAGTCGACTTTCTTGGCTTATAAGGCGATTAACCGGCCAATCGAGGGCGACCCGTTGGTAGCGGGCTTTCGCGAGCAGACCAAGGTCGTCGCGGTAGGCGTTAGGGCCGTCGTGGATCGGGCGATTAAGGAAGGTCTAAACATGGTCATCGAGGGCGTCCACGTTGTGCCCGGTTTTATTCGAAGCAGGTTGTCCGAAAATGCGGTCATCATACCGTTGATAATAACCGTCGACAACGAGGAACTCCACCGGAGCCACTTCTATGTCCGAGACGCGCAGACCGAAGGGTCACGTCCGTACGAGCGTTACCGTGATAATTTTGAATCGATTCGCAGGATCGGCGATTATATAGTAGATTTGGCCCACGAGTACGATATCCCGGTTCTGGTCAGCCACAGCCTGGATAAGACGATAATCGCGGCCCAGGAAGTCGTATTGAATCGTGTTTTAGGACCGGTCGAGGAAGGCGTCAAGGGTTTACTTGACGAGGCGAAAAAGGAGGATTAAATGAAACTTTTTATCGATACCGCCAACATCGAGCATATCAAGGAGATGAATTCGCTCGGGATTATCCGCGGTGTTACGACAAACCCCTCTCTTTGCAGCAAGGAGGGCGGGGATTTCAAGAGTTCGATTGCCGAGATAGCGTCGATTGTGGCCGGCCCCATAAGTGCTGAGGCGGTGAGCCTGACGCGCGAGGGCATCGTCGAAGAAGGCCGCGAACTGGCCGCCATCGCCCCGAACGTAGTCGTTAAAGTACCGATGATGGAAGAGGGGCTTGCCGCGACTAAAGTTCTGAGTTCTGAGGGTATAAGGGTGAACATGACACTAATATTCTCGGCGAACCAGGCGCTCTTGGCCGCGCAAGTCGGCGCGGCTTTCGTCAGCCCGTTTATAGGGAGGTTGGACGATATCGGCCATGATGGTGTCGAACTACTTGACAGCATCGGCTCTATCTATGATATTTATGGTATCAAAACCGAAATCATATCAGCCAGTATCCGGCATCCCCTCCATGTAACTCAGTCCGCGTTAGCGGGTGCGGATATAGCGACGGTTCCGCATAATATTCTAAGAGCAATGGTCAAGCATCCGCTTACGGACATCGGAATCGAGAGATTTCTCGAGGACTGGAAAAAACTTCAGGAGAACGCGTGCAAATAAAGAAATATTTCGCCCAACGCCAAAATAGACCAAAGAGCAATATCTAATCAGTAAAGAAGGTGAAGACGTGAACAAAGCACAACTTGAATCGAAGACATTAGTGGAGTTGCGGCCTATCGCAATGGAGTTGGGTATAAAGAGTGTCGCGACATTAAGGAAGGGCGAACTCGTCGAGGCTATTACCGGCGCGCTCGAAAAGACCGCGGCGCAACCGGTAAAGACCCAGCAACCGGCGCTTGCGGCGCAACCGGGCCGTGCGGCGATAGCGGAGGCGCCGGCGGCGGGGCCAACCGTGACCGGAACACATGCGGAAACCAGACGCCCGCCGAGAATGCATGTAGCCGAGGAGCCCCGAGACGAGAAGTTGCTCCTGCGTAAAGGCATCCTCGATATCTTGGGCGACGGCTACGGCTTCTTGCGAACGCAAGGGTACCTGCCGAGCGAGGGCGATATTTATGTTTCATTGTCGCAGATACGCCGTTTCAGCTTGCGTCGCGGAGACGAGGTCGAGGGGCAAGTAAGGTCGCCTAAGGATACCGAGAAGTACAACGCGCTCCTGCGTATCGAGGCGGTAAACGGGGCGGAGCCGGACACCGCGCGCACTCGCGCGCAGTTCGAGTCGCTTACGCCAATCTATCCGAACGAGAGATTTCTTCTGGAAACCAAGCCTAACGATGTGACTACGCGGATTATCGACTTGGTCGCGCCGATTGGAAAAGGGCAGCGTGGCCTGATAGTGTCGCCGCCGAAGGCCGGTAAGACGACCATTCTAAAGCAGATAGCCAATGCGATAACGACCAACAACCCGGAAGTCCACATGATGGCCCTGCTCGTCGATGAGCGACCCGAAGAGGTCACCGACATGGAGCGCTCCATCAAGGGCGAGGTCGTCAGTTCTACCTTCGACCAGCCGGCGGATAACCATGTCCAAGTCGCCGAACTCGTTCTTGAGCGGGCAAAACGCCTCGTCGAGCACGGGCGTGACGTCGTAATCATGCTCGACAGCGTTACCAGGCTGGCCAGGGCATATAACTTGACGATACCGGCGAGCGGGAGAATTCTCTCCGGCGGCGTCGATTCGACGGCGCTCTTTCCTCCAAAGCGGTTCTTCGGAGCGGCGCGAAATATCGAATACGGCGGCAGTTTGACGATTTTGGCTACGGCCCTGGTCGATACCGGCAGCAGGATGGACGAGGTTATCTTCGAGGAATTCAAAGGAACCGGCAATATGGAACTCCATCTCGACCGCCGACTCGCCGACAAGCGAATATTCCCGGCAATCGATATCGACAAATCCGGCACTCGTAAGGAAGAGCTTATTTTGCCGCCCGATGAGGCCCAGCTTATATGGAAGCTCAGAAGAGTGCTTCACGCGCTCGACTCGGGCGCGTCGATCGAGCTTCTCATCGATAAGATGAGGGAGACTAAGTCGAATACGGAGTTTTTAATGCAGATTTCGAAGTCGAGGTAATGATTCTTGCACCGATAGCCACTTTACCGCTATTTTCGGAGCAGACCTCTTTTGTTGTCAATCAAAACCTGTTATGTTATAACATTAGTGCGGTTTTAGCTAATTTTAACTAATTTTAACCGAGGTTAAAGTTCACGGCAGCGGGATATATTCTGCTGTGAACTATTTTTTTGGAGGTGAAAGTCGTGAGAAAAGGGATTCATCCCGACTATGTCAAGTCGCAGGTCTCCTGCTCGTGTGGCGAGACTTTTGAGACGCGCTCAACGAAGTCCGAGTTGAAGATAGAGCTTTGCTCGAAATGCCATCCGTTCTATACCGGAAAGCAGAAACTTGTCGATAGCGGCGGCCGCGTGCAGCGATTCCAGAAGAAATATGGTCTTGCCGTCACAAACGTCGAAGAGGAAGAGAAGAAAGCCGAAGAAGAGCAAGCTTAAGCAAGACGATATTTCGATAATCACACGTAATAATAAGGGCGATATAGGCTAGGTGCTATGGCTAAACCATATTTCGGCGGGCAGGCGGTCATCGAGGGCGTTATGATGAAAGGGCCCAAGCATTGGAGCCTTGCCGTCCGCTCATCCGATGATACGATTGTCTCTGTAGACGAACCATTCAAATCGATTAGCGAGCGCTGGCCTATTTTCAAGAAACCTCTTTTCAGGGGTATCGTTGTTTTGGCGGAGACCTTTGTCCTCGGCATCAAGACGATATCGCTCTCCGCGAACCTTTCCTTAGGTGAGGCGGAAGAGGAGATAAGCTCGAAAGAGATGGTGGCGACGCTGCTTCTGGCGTTCGCCCTCGTAATCGGGCTCTTCATGGTCCTCCCTTTTTACTTGACGAGGACGGCGAGCGCCGTAATTGAGGACCGCTTTCTCTTTGCGTTCACCGAAGGCATCTTCCGTATAAGCATCTTTGTCCTCTATATCCTGGTGATATCGCGCGTCAAAGATATTCAGCGCGTATTCCAATACCACGGCGCCGAGCACATGGTCATCCACGCATATGAGGCGGGGGAAGAACTCACCCCGCGGAATGCCGCCAAATACAGCCCGCTACACATAAGGTGCGGCACCGCGTTTATGCTTATAGTCATGGTCGTAGCCATCTTCAGCTTCTCGTTTTTGCCGACGACAAACGTGTTGAGCAGAGTCGCCGGCAAGCTTATCTTGATTCCGATAGTGGCGGGTGTCTCTTATGAGATTACGCGAATCGCGGCAAGATACGCGCATCTTTCGGTTATGAAAATCCTGATGTGGCCGGGGTTGATGCTCCAAAAACTGACCACCGGCACACCGGACGAGTCGCAGCTCGAAGTCGCGATTTACGCGCTCGATAAGGTGCTTATCGCCGAGGGTGTAAAGGAAGCCCCGGTCGAAGCCGAGACCGTAGACGAGCCATCACTTGCTGTCAGTGCGGACCAGCCATTCGCAACGTAGCTATTATTGGCGCCTTCCCGCATACTTATTTCCGTCGGCTTTAATAAATTTCGCTGTCGCTCCTCGCAATGACACCGCCTAATTTATGATTGATGGGGCAGTAGTAAAAGATAAAAATGTAGGGGCGGAGCTTGTCTCCGCCCAATGGGTAGGGCTGGAGTATGACCGGGCCGAGACAAGCTGTGGGCCGAGACAAGCTCGGCCCCTACGGGTTATTTTCAAACGGCCCCTTCCTGTTTACTGTCAATGACTCTTCCAGTATAATTAATAAGGTTATAGACCTAACAGGTGATTAAAGATGTTCGAAAAATTACAGGAAGTTTTAGACAGGTACAATGAAATAACGGAAAATTTGAGCGACCCCGAGGTCATAGGCGACCAAAACAGATATCGCGAACTCGCGAAGACCCACGCCGGCATGACCCCGCTCGTTACCTTGATAAACCGCCTCTATGAGCTGGAGAAGGGCGAGGCCGAAGCGACCGAGATGCTCAAGGGAGAGCAAGACCCCGAGATGCGCGACTTTCTCCACGCGGAGTTAAACACCTTTAAAGAGGAGCGGGAGAAGGCCGAAGAAGATATCAAGTTCTTGCTGGTAGCGGCGGATCCGAACGATGAGAAGGATATCATCGTCGAGATACGGGCCGGCGCCGGCGGGGATGAGGCGAGCCTCTTCGCGGGCGAACTCTACCGGATGTATTCGCGTTACGCGGAGGCGCATAGGTGGAAGACGGAGGTGCTGAGCACCAGTCCGGCCGATGTCGGCGGCTTCAAAGAGGTCATCTTCGAGATTAAAGGGAAAGGCGCGTACAGTCGCTTTAAATACGAGTCCGGCGTCCACCGGGTGCAGCGCATTCCTGTGACCGAGTCGGGAGGGCGCATCCATACTTCGACGGTGACGGTAGCGGTCCTTCCGGTGGTCGAAGAGGTCGAGGTCGAAATCGGTCCCAACGATGTCAAAGTCGATGTCTTCAGGGCGGGCGGCCCCGGCGGCCAGTCGGTAAACACGACCGACTCGGCGGTGCGCGTAACGCACTTGCCGACCGGGTTGGTCGTCTCCTGCCAGGACGAGAAGAGCCAGTTGCAAAACCGCGAGCGCGCGATGACGATTTTGCGCGCGAGGCTCTATGAGAAGATGATGGATGAGCAGAACGCCGAATTAGCGGCGGAGAGGCGCTCTCAGGTCGGGACGGGTGACCGCAGTGAGCGAATTCGCACCTTCAACTTCCCGCAAGGCAGGGTTACCGACCATCGCATATCCTACACCGTCCACAATCTCCCCGCCATTTTAGAGGGCGAGATAGACGATATTATCGACGCGCTGGCCGCGGCCGACCGCGCGGAAAAGCTCAAACAGGTGGTGTGATGCCTTTGGCGGCCATGACCATCGGTGAGGCGATAAAACAGGCCGCCCTGGAGCTGGAGGGCGGCCCTTTGATAAGCGCCCGGGTCGAAGCAGAGCGAATCGTAGGGGAGGCGCTCGGCCTCGAGCGGTCCGACCTCTACTTATATAGCGCGCGGGAGTTGACCGCGAGCGCGCAGGCTTTTATCACCGGGGCGGTAGCCGAGAGGCTCGGCGGCAGGCCGCTCCAATACATCTTGGGGCACCAGCACTTTCGTTATCTCGACTTCGTCTGTCGCGAGAATGTCCTAATCCCGAGGCCGGAGACCGAGCGCCTGGTCGAGGAGGTATTAGCCGGACTGAACGATTTGCGCACGCTCGGCTTGCCGCTCGTGCTGGATATCGGCTCCGGTACCGGCGCAATCGCGCTGAGCATCGCGCATGAAAACGATGTCGTGCGCGTTGTCGCGGTCGATGTCTCGGATGCCGCGGTCGCGCTCACCTGGGAGAACGCGGAGCGCCACGGGCTCTTAGACTGCGTAACGGTCGTCCAAAGCGACCTCTTCGGAGGGGTGCAAGATTACCGTGGGTGTGTCGACATAGTCGTGTCGAACCCTCCCTATATTAAAACCTCCGACCTGGATGGTCTCCAAGGTGAGGTCCGGCGCGAGCCGCGGCTCGCGCTCGACGGCGGCGAGGACGGCCTCGATTTTTACCGGGCAATAATAGAAGAAGCACCGGCGTTCATCAAACCCGGCGGCCTGCTCTTCTTTGAGATAGGTTTCGACCAGGCGGCCGACGTCACAGCAATCTGCCAAGCGAGCGGCGGCTTCAAAGATATCGAAGTCAGAAAAGATTATCTCGAAAACGATCGCATTATTAAGGCGAGAAGGATTTGACATGGCCGCCTTTAAAGAGCGGACGACCGAATTGATTGCGGTGGACCCCGATAATCCGGACGCCGCCGACCTGCGTGCGGCGGCGAAGGCCGCGCGCGAGGGCGCGCTCGTCGTATTCCCGACGGACACCGTCTACGGTGTGGGCACGAGCGCGCTCGTCCCGGAAGCGGCGCGCGACATATACGCCGCGAAAGAGCGCCCCGCCGACAAGCCGCTTATCCTGCTAATCGCCGACCCGGAAGATGTTTATAAGTATGTTACCGGGGTCGACGACGCCGCCAGGGAATTGATGCGCGCATACTGGCCGGGCGCGCTGACCCTTATCTTCAAGAAGTCGCCGGTCGTGCCGGCGGCGGTGACGGCGGGCGGCGAGACGGTCGGTGTGCGCTGCCCAAATAACGCGGTCGCGAGGATGTTGATACGGTCGGCAGGCGTCGCTCTTGCGACGACCAGCGCGAATATAGCCGACAAGCCGAGCCCGAAAAACGCGGGGGAAGCCGGCGCGCTCGCGGGTCGTGTCGACTTTATCATCGACGGGGGCGAATCGCCTCTCGGCATCGAGTCGACGGTTCTGGACGTCTCGACCGCAAGACCCGAGTTGCTTCGCGAAGGCTATGTGACTTGGGATGAGTTAAAGGAAAAACTCGCGCTGTGAGGCTGCCCTTTACAAGCCCATAAGCAGCAGGTATCCTTTTTAACAGGGATTTATTGGCGCCGCGGGCACGCGCGCCGTTTTACGGAATGCGTAGCTTGGAAAGGCGGGAGAGGTTTGAAGGTCGTAATAGGGTCCGACCACGCCGGATATGATTTAAAAGAAGAACTCAAAGAGGTGCTCAAAGAAGAGGGCGTCGAGTTTTTGGATGTCGGCACCATCAACGGCGACGACTCTGTCGACTACCCGGACTTCGCCGAAATGGTGGCGCTAAAAGTTGTCGCCGGGGAGTATGACCGCGGGGTTATCGTATGCGGTACCGGGGTCGGGGTGGCCATTGCCGCGAACAAAGTCAAAGGAGCCCGCGCCGCAAACTGCAACGAGACGGTATCCGCGCGCTTCAGCCGCGAGCACAACGACGCCAACATCCTAACCTTGGGGTCGAGGATAATTGGCGCGGCGGTCGCGATAGAGATATTGAAAGTATGGTTAGCTACCGGCTTCGAAGGCGGCAGACACGCCCGACGGGTCGAGAAGATAAGTATGATAGAAGAACGAGCAGGGGTGAGCGAATGACATTAAGGGAAAGCGATTCGGAGATATGGCAGGCCATCCAGGACGAGCTTGAGCGCCAGCGGCACACACTCGACCTTATCGCGTCTGAAAACTATGTGAGCGAGGATGTAATCGAAGCACAGGCTTCGGTCATGACCAATAAATACGCCGAAGGCTACCCGGGACACCGCTATTACGGCGGTTGCGTGCATGTCGATACGGCGGAGACGATAGCTTGCCGGCGCGCCAAGGAACTCTTCGGCGCGGAGTACGCCAATGTCCAGCCCCACTCGGGCGCCCAGGCAAACACAGCGATTTACCTGGCGTTGCTCAAGCCGGGCGACACGGTCATGGGTTTGATGCTCCCGCACGGCGGCCACCTTACGCACGGCAGCCCGGCCAATATCTCGGGCCGGATATACAACTTCGTCGCTTACGGGGTCAACCCCGAGACCGAGCAGATGGATTACGACGAGATTCGAAGGATTGCCCGTGAGAATAAGCCGCGTATGATAGTCACAGGCGCGAGCGCTTATCCGCGCATCATCGATTTCGAGGCGTTCCGCTCGATAGCCGACGAGGTCGACGCATACCTTATGGTCGATATGGCGCATATCGCGGGATTGGTAGCAGCCGGGGTTCACCCGAGCCCCGTACCCCATAGCGATGTGGTATCTACCACGACGCACAAAACGCTGCGCGGCCCGCGCGGCGGTTTGATTCTGGCGCGCGAGAAGTACGGCAAAGCGCTCGATAAAGCGGTCTTTCCGGGGACGCAGGGCGGCCCCATGATGCATACGATAGCGGCTAAAGCGGTCTGCTTCAAAGAGGCCATGGCCGGTGATTTTAAGACCTACGCCGAGCGGGTCGTGGTTAACGCGCGCGCAATGGCCGAGGTTTTGGCGGGGCGCGGGTTTCGGATATGCTCGGGCGGCACCGATACGCACCTGATGCTAGTCGATTTGACGAGCAAAGGGATAACCGGGGCCGATGCCGAACAAGAGCTTGGAATGGTCGGTATCGTTGCTAACAAAAACACCATCCCGTTCGAGACGCGAAGCGCCTCGGTAACGAGCGGCATCCGTTTAGGGACGCCGGCGATTACGACTCGCGGCTTAAAGGAAGATGAGACCCGATTCTTGGCAAACCTTATCGCCGACACCCTGGAGGGCATGGGCGATGAGCGGGTACACGGGAGGGTCGCGGCCGAAGTTAAACGGCTCTGCGAAGAGCACCCTGTCTACAGCAACCTCGCTGCCGTAGGGCGCTAGAAAGACGTTGATAACGGTTTGATCGACTGTCACGGCGGATGACGCGGCGGATAGGTCGCGCGTCGGCCCACAAAGCGTTGGAGAGGCTGGGAGGCGCTGGGATAAGTATGGACTATGATAACGGGCGGAGCGGCCCGCCTCTCTCGGAGCGGCCTTCCGATTCGAGGCCCTCTTGGGACGAGTATTTCTTAAACATCACCAAACAGGTCTCCCAGCGCGCGACCTGTGTCAGGCGAAAGGTCGGGGCGCTTCTCGTGCGCGATAAGCGCATCCTCGCGACCGGCTACAACGGCGCGCCGTCGGGTGTTCGGCACTGTATAGATATCGGCTGCTTGCGTGAGATTCAGGGTATAGCATCGGGCGAGCGCCACGAACTCTGCCGCGGCCTTCACGCCGAGCAGAACGCGCTTATTCAGGCGGCGCTCTACGGCATCGCGGTCGGCGGGGCGACGATTTATTGCACACACCAACCGTGTGTGCTCTGTGCTAAGATGCTTATTAATGCGGGCATTAAAGAGATATTTTTTGAGCAAGGCTATCCCGACCTGCTCGCGCAAGAGTTGCTGGAAGAGGCTGGGGTCAGGCTTTTGCGGATTTCCTTTGACAACGGCAGCTGATTATATTTTGATTATTTATTAGCGATGTAGCGCAGAAACCGGCAATCAAGCTATTGCATGCGCCTTTGATTTACTTTATTATAATTCAAGGATCGGTGTTCGTAATTAATGTTACAATCAGATGATGGCCGCTGGCCGATGTGGGAAACCCGACACGCTTCGGATGAAGATGTCGAGAGAGCCGGCAAAGGCGACCGCGGCGAAAATAAACCAACCGAACACAAGGATTCCGACAAAAAAATAACGACAAGCAAGGACGTTAGTTCGAGGAAAGCCAACTCGTCAAAGCGTGAGTTGGTAAAGCTTGGGCATCTGGGGACCGAGCTTTTGGCCGCTGTTCTAGTCGGTACGCTCATAGGTTGGGCGATAGGGCGGCTAGCGCCCCGGTACGCGACCGCCATTATGATATTGAGTATTATATTCGGCGCGGCGGCCGGTTTCTTGAATATCTACAGAGCGGTCATCGAGATGGAGCAAGAAGAGGAGCGCCAAAAACGTGACTTCTCTAAGTAGGAAACGTCCAAGCCCACGGTACAAATCTCTTTTCGATACTAGGGCGATTTTACTGCACGGCTTGCCATTCTGGATAGCAGCGCCTATCATAGGATGGTATATTAATGGGTGGTTGGGGCTTAAAAGCTCGCTCATCGGGCTTCTTGTGCTCGGTCTGTATGTAGGAAGCACCGTCACCGCCACCAAAAAGTCCCAGAGGTTCTCCGCAAAAAAGGCGGTCGCTTTTGCGGTAGGCGGCTTTTGGGTGCGACTTATCGGTCTTTGGATAGTCGTATTTTCGTTGTCTCGTTTTCTTGAATTGAACCTGACACTGCTTCTTTCAACGGTAGCGGTCGGATTCACTGTGGTATTGGCGATGAGCGTTAAGAACTGGCTGAGGGATTAACGTTTGACTCAAAACAGGAAAGGAGAGATATATGGCAGCAGAGCAAGTAGCCGGAGCCGAGCAATCCAGCGAAGCCGGCGCGGTAATGTCTCACATACTCGAGGAGTTTAGTCTCTCGAACGAGTATGCCTTCAAATTTTTCGGCATCCCATTGCCGCACGGCCCCAGTATGCACCTTTTCGGTCTTGATTTTTCCATAAACAAAGCGGTCGTCGTCGTATGGTTGGCTACATTTATAACGATTGGCCTTGTCTGGTACACGGGCAGGGGCGGAGGGCTTGTCGCGAGGGGCCGGCTGAGAAATTTCATCGAGGCGATGGTGCAGTTTGTAAAAGTCGATATCGTCGAAGCGAACATAGGTACGCATGAGGGGAAGAAATGGCTTCCATTCATAGGCGCGCTCTTCTTTTTGATTCTATTCAGCAACCTACTGGGTCTTATTCCCGGCTCAAACTCCCCGACCAGCAACATCAACATGACCGCGACGCTCGCGATCATCGTCTTCCTCACCTTTGTGGGTGCGGGAATGGTGAAGCAGGGGCCGTTCGCGTATATGAAGAACCTGGCTCCGCACGGTATGCCGGGATGGCTCTACGTCATCCTTTATCCATTAGAGATATTCAGCCAGCTTGCTAAACCGCTCTCGCTGGCCTTGCGACTCTTTGCTAACCTGCTGGCGGGGCATATACTCATTCTGTCCTTGCTGGCTCTGATAATCATGTCCGGCAGTATCATCGTCGCACCTATCCCATTCGCATTCTCCATTATCATGTATGCGTTTGAGATATTTGTCGCTTTTATCCAGGCATATATATTCGCGGTATTGTCAGCGATATATATTGGCGCAGCTATCCATCCTGAACATTAGGATTAACGAGAGGAGGTTACTTTTATGGAGATCAATCTTGCACATTTGGGTGCCGGCCTTGCTATCGGCCTCGGTGCTATCGGCCCCGGAGTGAGCGTAGGCATCATAGCCGGTAAGGCCCTCGAAGGCATGGCCCGTCAGCCGGAAGCCAGTGCTACCCTGAGAACGACGATGATCATCGGTATCGTGTTTGCCGAGGCTATCGCTCTTTATAGCTTCGTCGTCAGTATCCTGCTGTTCTCTAAGTAGGAAACGGGCTGAACTTTTCTGGAAGGAGTAAGTGGGTTACGGATGATTGAATTAAACCAACCACTGATAATCTATGTGACTTTAGCTTTCATCGTGTTGGTGATTGCTTTAGCCAAATTTGGTTTCGGCCCGATCGTAAGCATGTTGGATGAGCGCGAGAAGACGATACGCGAATCCATCGAGCAGGCGGAGAACGCTCGGCTTGAGGCGGAGCGCATGCTCAAAGGTTATGAGGAGAGATTGGCCGAGGCGCGTGCCGAGGCGCATAAAATCATCGCCGAAGGCAAGCAACTTGGCGAAAATCTTAGAGCTGAGATTAAAGCCAAAGCTGATGAAGAGGTCAAGCTTATGATCGCGAAAGCGGAAGACCAGATCAACCGCGACGTAGAGCAGGCGATCAAAGAGTTAAGGACGGAGGTAGGCGACCTTAGCGTTACCTTGGCCGCAAAAGTAATCGAGCAAGAGTTGGATAAAGCCGCGCACGAGCAGCTTATCGAGAGTTATCTGAGTGAAGTGGGTCGTTTGTCATGAAAGACGAGCGGGTAGCGAGGGAATACGCGGAAGCGCTATTTGACGCGGCGATTAGCGATAACGCGCTTGAGAAAGTCGCCAAAGAGGTCGAACTCGTGGGCGACTTGCTCACCGACCCGGAGTTCGAAGGGTATTTTCATTCGGCAAAAGTGGGCGGTGAACAGAAAAAGAGCGTTTTTAATAAAGTCTTTCTACATGAAGTATCGGTTATGACGCGCAACTTTTTCTGGATACTCTTCGACAACGGTAGGGAGAACTTGTTCTTTGAGATAAGAAACGAGTTCGACCGTCTCTTGGACGAACATCAAAAGCGGGTTATGGCCCGGGTCATCACGGCGATACCGCTCTCCGATGACCTGCGAGCGAAAATCCAAGTTAAGCTCGAAGAATCTACCAAGAGGGAAGTAATACTTGAAACCGTTGTCGACCCGACAATCCACGGCGGAATGATAGTCTACGCCAACGGGCAGATCATCGACGCCAGCGTAAAATCACGTTTAAGCGACTTACGCGACAGGCTAATTCAAGCGCGGTAAGGAGTAGGTTTATGAAAATAAAGTCGCGAGAGATCGCCTCTCTGTTGAGGCGGGAAATCGAAGAGTATGAACCTCAAATAGAGGTCGAAGAGGTTGGAACGGTTCTGGAGGCCCGAGACGGCATCGCGATAGTCCACGGCGTACGCGGCTGCATGGCGATGGAGATGCTCGAGTTCCCCAACGGCGCGTTCGGTCTTGCCCTCAACCTCGAGGAAGACAATGTCGGTGTCGTTATTATGGGTGACTACCTCGACATCGCCGAGGGCGATATCGTAAAGCGCACCGGCAGGATCGCCGAGGTCCCGGTCGGCGACGGTATGCTCGGCCGTGTCGTCAACTCGTTGGGTCAGCCGATCGACGGCAAAGGCCCGATAACACCGGAGGCACACCGCCCGATAGAGTGGCTGGCCCCGGGTGTTGTCCACAGGCAACCTGTTAAGGAGCCCTTGCAGACCGGCATCAAGGCTATCGACTCGATGATACCCATCGGTCGCGGACAGCGCGAGCTTATCATCGGCGACCGCAGAACCGGAAAGACCGCGATTGCGATTGACGCAATCATCAACCAAAAGAACACAGGCGTTGTCTGTGTCTATGTCGCCATCGGCGGCAAAGCATCGACCGTCGCGCAGGTCGTCGAGACCTTAGAGCGCCACGATGCCATGAAATACACCATCGTTGTAGCCTCTCCGGCCAGCGACCCCGCGCCGATGCAGTATATCGCACCGTACGGCGGCTGCGCTATGGCGGAGCACTATCTCTACAACGGCAAGCATACGCTGGTCATCTATGATGACTTGAGCAAGCAAGCTCAAGCGTATCGCCAGATGTCGCTATTGCTGAGACGCCCGCCGGGCCGCGAAGCATACCCGGGCGACGTCTTCTATCTACATTCGAGGCTGCTGGAGAGGGCGTGCAAGCTCAGCGATGAATTGGGCGGCGGTTCTCTTACGGCGCTGCCGATTATCGAGACGCTCGCGGGCGACGTTTCGGCGTATATCCCGACGAATGTCATCTCGATTACGGACGGCCAGATATTCCTCGAGTCCGACCTCTTCTATTCGGGCGTGCGCCCGGCGGTCAACGTCGGTATCTCGGTATCCCGAGTCGGCGGTAACGCGCAGATCAAAGCGATGAAGCAGGTAGCAGGACGTTTAAGACTCGACTTGGCGCAGTTCCGTGAACTGGAAGCGTTTGCGCAGTTCGGCTCAGAGCTGGACAAAGCGACGCTGGCACAGTTGGCGAGAGGCCAGCGCATGGTCGAGTTGCTGAAGCAAGGGCAGTTCGTGCCGATGGTGGTTGAAGACCAGATCATATCTATCTTCGCCGGTGTCCGCGGCTTCCTTGACGACATCGACGTGACAAAAGTCGGTGCGTTCGAGAAAGGCCTACTCGAGTTCGTCCGCGGCAATTACGCGGACTTGGCGAAGAACATCGTCGAAGAGAAGGTCATTTCAGAAGAGAATGAGAAAGCGCTCGGCGAAATCATCAAGGAATTCAAGACATCCTTCGTCGGCATGGCTCTATAGCTTGGGGATGATTATCCATGTCAAAGGCAAGAGCAGTACTTAGCAGAATAAAAAGTGTCGAGAGCACGCGCCAAATCACCAAGACTATGGAGATGGTGGCGACCGCTAAGATAAAGCGGGCGCAATCCCGAATCGAGGCGGCACGGCCGTATGCGATAAAAATGGTCGATGTCTTAAACAGCGTCGCCCAGCATGTCGGGGCGGGCAGCCATCCGTTGCTCGAGGTTCATGAAGAGACCAAGAATGTCGTGATTATTCCGGTCACTTCCAACCGGGGGCTCTGCGGGGCGTTCAATATGAACATCCTGCGGCGCGCGGAGGCGATATACCGCGACGAGACGGCCCAAGGCCGCGAGGTATCTTTTGTAGCCGTCGGCCGCAAGGGCGCGGGTTATTTAAGATTTGCCGAATATAACATTATCGCGGCGCATACCGAGTTTACCGACCGCCCGACCTTTATCGAGGCGAAAGCGGTTGCGGATAAAGTCGTCGAGATGTATCAGGAAGGCTCCATCGACAAGGTCTACATTGTGTTCAATCATTTCAAATCGGCGCTGGAGCAAAAGCCGACGACCCATCAGCTACTCCCCGTAAAACAAGCGGAGATATCGGGTGGCGGCGGCGGCGAGGCCGAAGCGGGCGGGACGAGTGTCGAGCACGAGTTCGAGCCGGACGCGGTGCGAGTGCTATACGATCTATTGCCGCGCTATGTCAATACAGTCGTTCTTAGGGCGCTGATGGAATCGGCTGCGAGCGAGCACGCCGCGCGCCGGATAGCGATGAAGAACGCGACCGACAGCGCGACAGAGATGATAGAGAATCTCACCAGGTGGTACAACCGGGCGAGGCAGGCGCAAATCACGCAAGAGATCGCTGAGATTGTCGGCGGCGCCAATGCCCTGCAAGAGGCATAGATCTGTTTTGTAAGTTTATCGATGCCGACATGTTCGGCAATAGAATTGAGGTGAAGAGTTTAAATGGGCGTAGGTAAAATTGTGCAGATTATCGGTGTCGTTCTAGACGCGGAATTCGATGCGAGCGAGTTGCCTCCGATATATAACGCGCTCAAGATTTCGGCTGAGACGCCCAATGGGACAGTTGAGGTCATTGCCGAAGTGCAGCAGCACTTGGAGGGCAATAAAGTACGCGCCGTAGCGATGTCATCGACCGACGGTTTAGTAAGGGGCATGGATGTTTTGGACACCGGGGCTCCGATAACCGTACCGGTCGGCGACGGCACGCTCGGGAGAATTCTCAACGTTTTGGGTGAGCCGATAGATACCGACACGCCGGTTCCGGCAGCGGAGCGGTATCCGATTCACCGCAAGCCGCCGGAGTTCGACCAGTTGAAGCCGACCGCTGAGATTTTGGAGACCGGCATCAAGGTCATCGACCTTCTGGCACCTTATGTAAAGGGCGGTAAAATCGGTCTCTTCGGCGGAGCCGGTGTAGGCAAGACCGTTCTCATTATGGAGCTTATCCATAATATCGCGACCAAACACGGTGGTAACTCGGTCTTCACAGGGGTAGGCGAGCGCACACGCGAGGGTAACGACCTCTGGCTCGAGATGAAGGAGTCGGGCGTTATCGACAAGACCTCGCTGGTCTTCGGCCAGATGAACGAGCCCCCGGGCTCGCGTCTACGTGTCGGCCTGACCGGCCTTACCGTCGCGGAATACTTCCGTGACCAGGGAAGAGACGTTCTTCTCTTTATCGACAACATCTTCCGCTTCACACAAGCGGGCTCCGAAGTATCGGCGCTCCTCGGGCGTATGCCGTCAGCGGTAGGCTATCAGCCGACGCTCGGCACCGAGATGGGCGACCTGCAGGAGAGAATCACATCGACCCGGACGGGTTCTATCACGTCGGTACAGGCGATTTATGTCCCCGCCGACGACCTGACCGACCCGGCGCCGGCGACCGCGTTTACGCACTTGGATGCGACGACCGTTCTCTCGCGCCAAATCTCGGAGCTTGGTATTTACCCGGCGGTCGACCCGCTCGACTCGAGTTCAAGGATTCTCGAGCCCGGCGCCGTCGGCGAAGAGCACTACACGGTAGCCCGTAATGTGCAGCAGATTCTGCAGCGCTACAAAGAGCTTCAGGACATCATCGCGATTCTCGGTATGGACGAGCTTTCCGAAGAGGACAAGCTTATCGTTATGAGGGCGAGGAAGATCCAGAAGTTCTTGAGTCAGCCCTTCAACGTGGCCGAGGCGTTTACCGGTCAAGAGGGTAGGTATGTGCCGCTTGCCGATACCATCCGCGGCTTCAAGGAGATCGTCGATGGTATGCACGACTCGCTGTCGGAGCAGGCGTTCTATATGGTCGGCTCAATCGAAGAGGCCATAGAGAAGAATGCGGATATGGCCGCTCAGGTGGCTTCGTAAGGGGCGTTTACTGGAGGTTTAAATGGCTGATCGCAAGCTTCTATGCGAAGTGGTAAGCCCTGAGAATATCGTCTATAGTGGAGAAGCCGACATGGTAGTCGCTCTCGGCGTCGAGGGTGAGCTGGGCATTATGCCGCGGCACATCCCTATCGTTACGCCGCTTGCCCTCGGTGAGTTGCGTATACTCAATGGCGGGCAGCGCGATTTTGTTTCCGTGTTGGGCGGTTATCTCGAGTTTAGGAATGATAAGCTCACAATACTTGCTGATGCGGCGGAGCTTTCGCACGAAATCGATATTGCCCGCGCCGAGGCGAAACGCCTCGAGCGGGAAGCAGAGATAGCCGAGGCGAGAGCATCAGGTAAGATACTCCTTGAGGCCGAGGTAAGCTTGAGAAAAGCGCTTGTCAGGCTCAGGGTGGCACAAAAAGGCTAACCAATGCTGGAATAACTTAATAATCGGAAGCCAGAGAAGGATTTCAAGGTTAGAGCCTGAATTCTTTGTCTGGCTTCTGCGTTGTTGAGCGATATCGGCTATACTATAAGCTCCACAGTTGAGGAGATTTAAGGTAATGAGCAATGAGTAATGGTTCGAAGTTCGTCGTCGAGGGCGGCAACCGGCTCTCTGGAAGAATAAAGGTGGGCGGCGCGAAAAATTCCGCCCTCAAGCTGATGGCGGCGGCTTTGTTGACGGAAGAGACGACGATTCTCACGAACGTCCCGATAATAAACGACGTCAAGACGATGGCTGCGGTGCTCGAAAGGTTGGGCGCCAGGGTCGCGTATAGTGAGCCCGGCGTCGTCGAGATAAAGCCGACATACCCGCTTTATCCTGAAGCCCCTTATGAATTGGTAAGCCAGATGAGGGCCTCTATCATCGTCTTAGGGCCGCTTTTAGCGCGCCTTGGAAAAGCCCGGGTCGCTATGCCCGGCGGTTGCAATATCGGCTTGCGTAAAATAGACATGCACATACGAGGCTTGGAGGCGTTCGGGGCGCGGTTCGAGGTAGGCCACGGCTTTATCGAGGCTTACTCGGAGAAGCTGGTGGGCGCGAAGATAGCCCTGGACTATCCGAGTGTGGGCGCGACCGAGAACCTGTTGATGGCGGCTACGCTGGCCGAGGGCGAGACGGTAATCGCCAATGCCGCCAGGGAGCCGGAGATAGTCGACCTCGCCGACTTTCTCAACATGATGGGCGCCAGGATAAAAGGCGCCGGTACTTCTACTATCGTGGTCGAGGGGGTCAATAAGCTGCACGGGGGCGAATACCGTGTCATGCCCGACCGTATCGAGGCCGGGACATTCCTGGTCGCCGCCGCAATCACCAAGGGCGACGTCGTGCTCGAAGACGTATCCCCGGAGCACTTAGAACTCGCCGTCAGCAAGCTCCGCAGTATCGGGGCTATCGTCAAGGTGGGCGTGGGCGAGATTCGAGTCATCGGGCGCGACGCAATCCGCCCGGCGGACATAGCCACGCTGCCGTATCCGGGGTTTCCTACCGACCTCCAGACGCAGTTCATGACGATTTTGGCTATCGCCGAAGGGACGAGCATCATCACCGAGAATATCTTTGAAAACCGCTTCATGTTCGTCGCGGAACTCAACCGGATGGGCAGTGATATCAAGACCGAAGGGCGTCATGCCGTCATTCGAGGCGTGGCCGGTTTGAGCGGGGCGCCGGTAAACGCGCCCGACCTGAGGGGCGGGGCCGCGCTGGTCGTCGCCGGCCTGGTCGCCGAAGGCGTCACCGAGATAGCCGACATCTACCACATCGACCGGGGCTATCACGATTTTGAGCAGAAACTGCGGGCGGTAGGCGCGAGCATCGAGCGAGTGTAGGGGACGTTGCTACGGGAGCTACGTGAGTTACGTGAGGAGGCAGGGGACGTTGCTACGTGAGCAGGGCGGATTCTTTTGATCTGAAGGAAACGCTGCTTCTATGTAATCGTTTAACATGAGTGAGTAAGCGTAGACGTAGCAACCGTAGCAACGTCCCCTACGCCCCTACTCCACCCGCGTCAAATAAAAAGCTATCCATGCAGTGGAAGAGCGCCTAACACGCCGCGCTGGAATCATTGAAGAAGTCGCTGTTGCACCAAGCCTTTGCGGGCGAGTTGTAGAACATTGATCGATAGCCATAACCGTTAAAACCAGCGATTTTGTGACCAGTATTCACGGTTATATTGACAAAAGCGTGAAAAACCTATAATTTAACGGTATGGCAAAGATCCTGAATGTCTACAATAAGATCAATACCCTTCGGGAGCGATACTACAGGGCGTCAATAGGCAAAGACGCGCTTATTAGAATTATCAACGAGGCTGAAGTTGCCGAACAGGTATTTAACTCAAACGCCATCGAAAACAGCACCCTCACTTTAGAAGAAACAGAAAAGATTCTGCTCCAGATCGACCTCGATCGATATATCTCCGAACGTGAAATATTTGAGGCGAAGAATCTCGCCAGAGTCGTAACGTATATAGATACTAAGGCCAAAGAGCAAGAACTTTCCCTAAACGTCATTTTAATGCTGCACAAAATGCTTATCTCCAATATCCGCGACGATATTGCCGGCAGGTTTAGGCAAGATCAGGAATACGTTCGCGTAGGGAGTCATATCGCGCCTGACCCTCAGGTGGTCGTCGGTCGCCTCGAAAAAATGCTCGCGGAGTTCAATGCCGAAAGTCATATAAATATCATTAAGCGTGTAGCAAAGTTGCACCTCGTCTTTGAACACATTCATCCGTTCGTTGACGGTAACGGCCGTATCGGGCGTGTCGTTAATAACTATTTGCTGATACGCGAGGGCTTCGTTCCGATCAACATTAAATTTATTGAGAGAAACAAATATTACGAGGCTTTTCAGGAATTCGACTTAAAGGGTTCGACCAAGATCATGGAAGCGATAGTAGGCAAAGCCCTCACCGGCAGCTACCATAAACGGCTTGCATATTTGGAGGGCGCGGAAATAATGACGCTTGCCGATTATGCGAAAAAGTTTAAATTATCGCACCCAAATATGATTAATAAGGCAAAAAGGCAGACCATCGAAGCGTTTTTGGAGAAGGGCATCTGGAAGATCGGAGTTCCCAATAAGTAAAATAAATAATATGAACGAAGCCGAAACCAGAGCCGGGAATAGGGGATTCTCCTAAGTCCCGGTCGACATACTTTAAGGTTAAATAAGTCGGTTGCAAAGGGAGTTAGATATTGATCCGTATAAGACGTCATGATAAAACAGCGTTTCGTGTCAACAGCTACAGCTAGCACTGGTTATATCCGCAAGTTACGAATTCTAGCAGGCGTCTTATATGGACACAAGCAGCAATTTTGGAGTATTATACGGATCAGTATAAACATAGTTAGCGCAAAAAAACGGCACACAGCAGAAAAGCAGACCAGAAACGGCTGAGGCAAACTATTGGAAGCACTTCAAAGGTGGTTAATTCGGGGTCGGAATGAATAGGCCTTCCAAACAATGGGAACTTCTCCTGGGTGAACTGTACTGTCGAGTCCGTGATTGTCATCTTTGTCCAAGGATGGATGCAGAAAAAACTCTGCGTCGAGCAGATGCCGTTTCGGTTGAGGAAATGGACGTTCTCATCGTCTCCCAGTCGCTAGCGGCAAATCAACTTAGGCGGAGCGGTGTCAATTTCTTTAAAGCCGATGGCACTATTGGAGCGACCGGGGTTATATTGGATCGGTTTCTTCGAAAGTTCGGCAGAACAGTCCATCCGCCGAATACTGTCGTACTGTCGAATGGAAATGTAATTTCGCGGCGCGAGGAAGGATTGCGGTCCGTCTACAACACTGAGATTGCCCAATGTTATCCAGGGAAAGCACTCGGGAAGAGTGGCGATAGGCGTCCCACACCAATTGAGCTAACCACTTGCACGAACCAGGGATTTTTACTGGAAGAACTCCAAATCGTCAACCCAAAACTCGTCTTACTAATGGGAAGCGCTTCGTTTGAGGGTTTCTACGAGAATATGCTCGGACTCACTCCTAGCTGCGGTCTGACTCAAGAAATTGATAATATAGTGAAAAATTGGGAAATCCCCAATTTATGCGTTTCAGGCACAACGATAAAAGTCTTACCGATTCAACATGCATCCGGGGCAAACCCTAGGTTCTCGAAGATGGCAAATGATCCGCTCTTAATCGACTTGATACGAGGAGCGTTATGACACGGTCAGCAAGTGAATGGATTCCACTGATTCAAGAGGTTCTTTCGCCTGATTTATTGAAGTCAGCATATGTAATAATCAATAAAGGAAATCCAATGTATGGTCATTGTTATGCCGCCACCGAGGCGCTGTATTACCTTTTGGGAGGCAAGGAGTCAGGATGGCAACCATGCAGGGGAAAGGATGCTGAAGGTGTTACGCATTGGTGGTTGAGAAACGCCGATGGCCAAATACTTGATCCTACTGTTGAGCAATACACCACAGTAGGGAAGAAACCTCCATACGCGTCAGGAAGAAACGGTCCTTTTCTGACTCAACAACCGTCAAAAAGAGCGAATGAAATAATTGCCCGCGTGAAAAGGATTAATGAACAGAATAGAATCAGGCCGGGGAATACATAAAACTGGCCAAGAAAGTGCTAACCAGGCAATGCAGCCGACCGGCTGCGCCGGCGGCTGATTGCTACGTTAGGTGCAATGAAAGTTCCAATACAAGGAGGCGAATCGAAATGGCAGTTCTCAAGCATCAATTTGTAGTCGACGACAGTGGGAAGAAGACAGCGGTCATCTTGACTATCGAGGAATACGAAAAACTAATCGAGGAGGCGGAAGAGTTGGAGGTCATTCGAGCGTATGATGCCGCCAAGGCGGCAAAGGACAAAGCGATTCCGTTCGAGCAAGCTGTCACTGAAATTGAGCGTGGCTGACAGTGACCTACACGATCACCATTTTACGGCGAGCACAGAAGGAACTGTCCGATCTGCCGCAGGACTATTACACTCGGGTACGAGATGAGATTCGAAAGCTGGCGGAGGAGCCGCGTCCGAACGGATCGAAAAAACTGGCTGGTCGATCCGGGTGGCGAATCCGAGTTGGTTCTTATCGAGTGGTTTATGAAATCGATGACGCGAGTTGCTTGATCATCATTATGCACATTGGTCATCGCCGAGATGTTTACCGATAGCCGTAGCAGCTAACAAGGCGCTAAACACGGACGCGCAAAGAACGCGCGCCGGTCAGTTTAGTCGTTCGGCCAAGGGAAAATATGACAAAACAAAGCATCCTTAAAGAATTGATAAGAATTCAGAGCCTGTTGCGCAAACTCTCCTTAAATTAGCAATCAATCAGTACGTAAATTGTCAAGCGATTGTAGTATAATAGCAGTATAGCAAGGCAATCCTACCAATGGGAGGCTATATGCCCTACAATTTCATCGGCGCCGATCGGAATCAAACCTACCCTTTAACGGGAATCATAAATGCGACAGGTTTGTACGCATGTCTTGACTCAATGTATACAAACTACCATACTTTGTATACATTTATAAAAAGACGCCAACAAACTTATGAAAACTGTTGAAATAGGCACAATGAGAACTCAGCCAGGGGGCTTTAAGGCCTTTATTCCCAATCCTTTTCCGCCAAAGGGTGGCTTTGACCTTGACCCAAAACTCTTGAAGAAAAACAATGAAGCGACTCGGCTTCTCGGCAAACTCGATGGTATCACAATGCTTCTTCCCGATGCCGATTTCTTTCTCCTCATGTACCTGCGAAAAGACGCTGCTTCTTCAAGCCAAATCGAAGGCACAATGGCGACTATGGTCGATGCGATTGAAGCTGAAGTAAGAGTGAGTGGAAATATCCCGACGGACGTCGATGATATTTTGCATTACATCAATGCTCTTAACTACGGAATAAAGCGACTTACTGAAAATAATTTTCCCATGGGACTCCGGTTTGTGAGAGAACTTCATAAGGAACTCATGCGCAAGGCGCGGGTGACTCATGTTTCTGATCCGGGAGAATTTCGTAAAAGCCAGAATTGGATAGGCGGCACTCGTCCCGACAATGCTCGTTTTGTTCCGCCGCCCGTTGCCGATATGCATAAATCGCTTGGTGAACTCGAGACTTTTATTCATACAGACGATGCAACGCCTACGGTAATAAAGACGGGTCTAATCCATGCTCATTTTGAGACTATCCACCCATTTTTGGATGGTAATGGCAGGACGGGGAGGATGCTGGTTACTTTCTATCTGTGGAAAGAAGGCTATTTGGAAAGACCGGTACTGTTTTTGTCATCATATTTCAAAAAACATCAGAAGCTTTATTACGAAAAACTCGAGGGCTACCATAATGGAAAGATTTCCGAATGGATAGACTTTTTCCTTGATGGCGTAATTGAAATAGCCAACGAAGCCATAGACATAGTCGGCAAAATCACTGCTTTGCGTGAAGAAGACATGGCTAAAATCCAGGCGCTTGGCAAACGCGCTTCAGAAAGCGCCGCTATGGTTTTGCCAAAACTCTACGGCCAGCCGATTGTGAATACCGCCATCATTCAGCAATGGACAGGTTTTACTCGCGCGGGGGCGCAAACAGTTATTGACCGATTTATTGAAATCGGGATACTAGCGCCAAAAGATAAGGACAGAAAATACGGTCAGTCGTACGTGTATAAAACCTATCTTGATATTTTCATCGGGAGTAACAATTGAAATTTATAAACGATGCGGAAACCAGAGCCGGGGCAGAAGGTTAAACCACTCTCTTCTCAATTGCTTCATTCACGTATTTAGGATAGGGAAGTCTATACTTTCCAACATTCATTCGCAACACACCTGTTGGCGGCCGGTTATCCGCGAACGGTCGTCTTCCCTCGTCCCGCCCATACCTCAAACCCCACACCCACATCGCTCCAGCCGCCAACCACACCTACTGGTAATCGACCTTCATCGTCGTGGGGTCTACCAGCTCTATCCATATTTGCCCCCGGTTGAACCTGATTTCGCTTCCCGCGGAATCGAAGTAGCGCGTTATTTCCGATACCGTTTGCCGTTGCCAAGTGGCAAAAATGACCCTGCCGTCTTGAAAGACTATCGCTTGGCCGGTCCCGCGCAGGTTGAGCTGCAATCTTCCCTTGGGGTCATCGGCTATCTTCGAGATTGGGACGTATTGGACGACGACGTTCTTCGCCGATATCAGTTTGTCGTTGGCGGCATCTTTATGCGGTTGTCCCGCCATAAAGCGGTTATAGGTATTTTTGTTGCGGTCGTATTCGTAGTGGACCTTAAACTCGGGCTTGGAAAAGTCTATGTCGATAGATGCGTTCGACGGGCGCAACTCGGGCGCGTCGTCGTCCTTGAAGTTCGGCTTCTGATAGAAGACCTGCGAATCAAAGCCCCGATCCTCCGCCTTGCTCCATAATTTCTCGGTAGACGTGTAGAGGTTATGCGGCGCCTTGCGGTTCCTTACGCGCCGGTAAGCCTCGCTGTTGGCGAACTCATCGAGGTCGGCGACGCGCAGGTTCTTTATGACGCTGTAGACGGTCGCCGGGCCGCCGCAGTGGACATACAATGCATCGTACGCTTTGGCGAGGTCGACGAAGTACTCGCGCGCGCTCCGCACCGGGCCAATCGTGGCGACATCTTCGTGGAGAAAGACCGCCATGAATCGCGTAATGCCGCCCTCGGCGACGGTTTCATAAACGACGCACGCGTCGCTCAAACCGGATTGCGGACGCGCGTCGACGTGGTTTTCAATCATGACTGCGAGCGGGCGGCGTGTCGCGTTAGGCTCGTGGGTATATTCGCCGTCTATGGGGCAGGGGAACGCGGGTTGCGGGGCCACCGTCGTCGGGGTTGTCGGCTGCGCAATCGCTTGCTCGTCCTCTAAGACCGGTCGCTCATTGACGAGCGGCCAAATAACGGCAGCCGAAACCGCTGTCAGCAGCAGCAACGATAGTAATATCGCTAGTATGATATAGATTGGTTTCATATAATAAAGCAGCTCTCAAACTATACTGTATGCAAGCCCCTCGCGGGACTCTTCTGTAGGATATACCTGGTCGAACCATTAGTCAAGCCGCCCCAAGCGTTAGCGATAAAGTCCCTGCCGGGCAGCGGCCCTTAATAAAGCCATAATAATTTGATTCATATCGCTAAAATGACTAGAATCGTAAGATAGATAGATAATTGGAGGAAAAGCCGGTGCTTGGAATAGAAGAGATAAAGCGGATAATACCGCACCGCTACCCCTTTTTGCTCATCGACCGGATTCTCGAATACGAACCCGGCAAACGAGCCAAAGGCCTTAAGAACGTCACGGTCGATGAGCCGTTTTTCGCGGGGCATTTCCCGGATTACCCGGTGATGCCGGGCGTCCTTATCGTCGAAGCGTTGGCCCAGGTAGGCGCGGTAGCTATCTTGAGCCTCGAAGCGAATAAGGGAAAAATCGCATTTTTCGCCGGTATCGACGGGTTCCGCTTCAAAAGGCAGGTCTTACCCGGAGACCGGCTCACCCTCGAGGTGGAAATCACGAAGTCAAAAGGACCGGTCGGCAAAGGCAAAGCGGTCGCCGCCGTCGACGGGCAACTCGTCGCCGAAGGGGAATTGACTTTTGCTGTAAAATAAGTAAGTTAATAACGTCTGATGCGAATTAAAACACCAGACACCGTAACGCCGATGCGTTAAAACCAAAGAGTGTTTGTCGATAGCAACGGGCAATACGGCAACGGGCAATACGGGTCAACAGACAAGTAGGAGACAAAGATGTCGCTTGCAGAGAGAATAATTTCGCGGGACGCGCGCGTCGGCATAATCGGTATGGGCTACGTCGGATTGCCGCTCGCCGTCGCCGTCGCCGGGGCGGGTTTTCGGGTGACCGGAATCGACGTCGACAGGGAGAAAGTGTCCAGTATCAACGAGGGCGGAAGCTATATCCCGGATATCGATTCGGCGCTTGTGGATAGCGCGGTAAAGGACGGCCTGCTCAACGCTACCGCGGATTTTTCTGTGCTTAAAGAGATGGATATAATAAGTATTTGCGTGCCGACGCCGCTGAGCGAGATGCACGAGCCCGATATTAGCTATGTACGGGCGGCCACCAACGAAATCGCCAAATACCTGCGGCCCGGTCAGATGGTGATACTGGAGAGTACCACCTATCCGGGGACGACCGACGAGGTAATCCTCCCGGTTCTCGAGGAGAGCGGCCTTACCGTCGGCGAAGGCTTCTATTTAG
Organism: Actinomycetota bacterium; assembly: GCA_018333515.1. NCBI lineage: Bacteria > Bacillati > Actinomycetota > Actinomycetota bacterium. The sequence continues at coordinate 68,866 of JAGXSZ010000001.1, read as the reverse complement.
GCTTTTCTCCGGAGCGCGTCGACCCCGGCAACAAGAATTACGGCATAGGGAATACCCCGAAGGTCGTCGGCGGCGTGACTAGCGTTTGCACCGACCTCGCCGGCTCCTTTTATTCGCAGTTCGTGCGGATGGTCGTGCCGGTCTCTTCGACCAAGGCGGCCGAGATGACCAAACTTCTGGAAAACATCTTCCGGTGCGTAAATATCGCGCTCGTAAACGAGTTGATGCTCTTATGCGACCGTATGGACATCGATATCTGGGAGGTCGTCGAGGCCGCGTCTTCCAAGCCGTTCGGCTTTATGCCGTTCTTTCCGGGACCGGGTTTGGGCGGGCACTGTATTCCGATAGACCCGTTCTACCTCTCCTGGAAGGCGCGTCAATACGACTTCCATACCGAGTTCATAGAATTGGCCGGCAAGATGAACGAGAGCATTCCGTACTATGTCGTCGCGAAGATAGGGGACGCCCTCAACTCGCACGAGAAGAGCATTAAGGGCTCGAACGTGCTCATCCTGGGCCTGGCATACAAAAAAGATATCGGCGACACGAGAGAGTCGCCCGCCATTAAAATCATAAGCTTGCTCGATAAAAAGGGAGCGAATGTAAGCTACCACGACCCCTTTGCGGAGCGGGAGATTATCGAGACCAAGACGTACGCGTCGGTCGAGCTGACGCGGGATACCGTTTCGGCGAGCGATTGCGTCGTGGTCGTCACCGACCATACAGACATAGACTACGGTATGGTCGCCGACAACGCCCGGCTGGTGGTCGACACCAGAAACCGGATGAAACGCTTTGCCGGCAATCATATCGTCCACATTTAACTACGGCATTCAGGGGGAACAATTGGTTAACGTAGGAGTTATAGGATATGGCTATTGGGGGCCGAATCTGGTGCGCAATTTCGACCGGATGCCCGGCGGTAATCTGGTCGCTTGCTGTGATTTGAACCCCGACAATCTCAAAAAAGTCAAAGCGCTCTACCCTAAAGTGGAGGTCACGACCGAGGTCGACGATATTTTGAAAAACACCGCAATCGACGCGGTTGTCATCGCGACCTCCGCGATTACCCACTTCGATTTGGCGAAGCAAGCGCTCGAGTCGGGAAAACACGTCATGGTCGAGAAACCGCTGACGCTGGCGAGCAAGACCTCGCGGCAGTTGATAGACATCGCCGACAAGGCCGGCTGCATCCTGATGGTCGGGCACCTGCTCGAATACCATCCGGCCGTCGACTATATAAAAGGCCTAATCGACGACGGCTCGCTCGGGGACGTCCACTATCTCTACACCCAACGCCTAAACCTCGGGCAGGTCCGCAAAGACGAGAACGCGCTCTGGAGCCTCGCCCCGCATGACATCTCGATTATGTTTTACCTGCTCGGCGGAGCAGAGCCGGTCGAAGTATCGGCGCGCGGCGAATCCTATATCACCGACGGTGTCGAAGACGTCGTCTTCTGCAACGTCGCTTTCAAAGACCGGGTCATGGCCAATATCCATGTGAGCTGGCTCGACCCGCATAAGATTCGAAAGATAACCGTCGTCGGCAACAAAAAAATGGCCGTCTTCGACGATATGGAAAGCTCCGAGAAGGTGCGTGTCTTCGACAAGGGCGTCGGCTCGAACCCTGATTACCGCGCCTACGGTGAGGATATGACGCTTCGTTTCGGGGATATAATAATACCCAGTATCAAGATGAAAGAGCCGTTGCGGGCCGAATGCGAGCACTTTATCGAGAGCATCCAGAGCGGGCAGAGCCCGCGAAGCGACGGCCACGATGGGCTGAGGGTCGTAAAAGTGCTCGAAGCGGCGCAGGCGTCACTTAAGAGCGGCGGGAAGCCGGTCAGAATCGCGGAGGGATAGGTTGAGCGGATTCATTCATGAGAGCGTCACGGTTCCGGCTTCGGTCACGATGGGCGAGAACGTCGTAGTCTTGGCCGGCGTCGAGCTTGGCGAAGACGTAGCCATCGGGCATAATGTCGTAATTTATGAAGGAACTGCGCTCGGACGCGGCACGGTCGTCGGTGACGGCGCGGTCGTAGGCAAGCAGCCGAAACCGCCGAAGACGAGCACGCTATCGTATAGCGAGCCGTTTGCGCCGCTCGTAGTCGGCGAAGGATGCACTATCGGCTCGGGAGCGATCCTCTACGCGGGCTCGACGATAGGGGACAACTCGATGGTCGCGGACCTCGCCTCGGTTCGTGAGAGCTGCGAAATCGGCGACTACGCGCTTATTGGACGGGGTGTTTGCGTCGAGAACGGCGTAACCGTCGGCGACTACACGAAAGTCCAATCCAACGCTTATATCACCGCCTATACGGTCCTAGAAGACCGGGTCTTTATCGCCCCGTGTGTGGCGACGACCAATGACAATTTCATGGGCCGGACTGAGAAGCGGTTTGAATCTATCAAAGGCGCCCACGTAAAAAGAGGCGCGCGCGTAGGCGGCAACGCCGTTCTGCTTCCCGGTATCGTCATCGGAGAAGAGGCGTTTATCGCGGCGGGCTCCGTCGTCACAAAAGATGTGCCGGCAAAGAAGCTGGTCATGGGTGTTCCCGCGAAGGTCGTGAGAGACGTCCCCGATGACGAGCTGCTCACGGCTAAAAACAATAGTCTTTCCTAAGGAGTGTATATGTCTATTCCATTACTCGATCTTAAGGCGCAGTATGGCGAAATCAAAGATGAACTGGAAGCGGCCGTCTTAGATGTGCTGCGCAACACGCAATATATTCTCGGTCCGAAGGTCGCCGAGTTCGAGAAGGCGTTGGCCGATTATTGCGGCACTCAATACGCGGTCGGCACGGCGAACGGGACCGACGCGCTCGTCCTCGCGCTCGACGCGCTCGGGGTCGGGCCGGGAGACGAGGTTATAACCAGCCCGTTTACCTTCTATGCCAGCGCCGAGTGCGTATCGCGCCTCGGCGCCGTGCCTGTATTTGTCGACATCGAAGCCGACACCTACAATCTCGACGCCGCCCAGCTCGAGGCGAAGATAACCACGCGGACCAAAGCGATAATCCCCGTTCACATCTTCGGCCAGCCGGCCAAGATGGACGAGATAAACCAGGTTGCCGACGCGCATGGCCTAAAGGTCATAGAAGACGCGTGTCAGGCAATCGGAGCGGAGTACCGGGGCGGGAAGGTCGGCACGCTCGGCGACGCGGCCTGTTTCAGCTTCTTCCCCAGCAAGAACTTAGGGGGCGCCGGAGACGGCGGGGCCGTCGTCACCGACGACGAGGAATTGGCCGCCAAAGTGCGCGCCCTTCGCCAGCATGGGAGCACCAAGAAATACTATCACGGACTCATCGGCTACAATAGCAGGCTCGACGCGCTCCAGGCCGCGATTTTGCTGGTAAAACTGGGACGCCTCGACAGCTGGAACGACGCCCGCCGCGAGAAGGCCCGGCGATATGACGAACTCTTCGCCGGCGCAGATATAGATTTGGTGACGCCGGCGGCGCTCGATTATATCAAGCACGTCTACCACCTCTACGTCGTCCGGGTGCCGAACCGCGCGAGTGTCGAAGCCGTCCTCAAAGAGGAGGGTGTCGGCTGCGGCGTCTATTATCCGGTCCCGCTCCATCTCCAGGAGGTCTACAGCGGTTTAGGCTACAAACTCGGCGACTTGCCGGTCAGCGAAGCCGCCTCCCGCGAGACGCTTGCGATACCGCTCTATCCCGAACTCACGCCCGAGGATATGGAGCGCGTCGTCGAACTCGTAAAAATCACGGTCGCGGAAGCGTAAGCGGGAATATAAGCGGTTTAACTTAGAAATTCAAAGAATGGGATTGAGTCGGATGCAAAAAATCGTAACAATCGTGGGCGCGCGCCCCCAATTCATAAAGAGCCTTCCCGTCTCTAATCAAATCAGGAAGAGCTGCCGCGAGGTACTGGTCCACACCGGACAACATTATGATAACAACATGTCGGACGTCTTCTTCGAAGAGATGGGGATACCGGAGCCGGATTATAATCTCGGAGTAGGCTCCGGCACGCAGGCCGGGCAGACGGCGCGGATGCTCGAACGCATCGAGCGCGTTCTCCTCGACGAAAAACCGGACGCCCTCCTTATTTACGGCGATACCAATTCGACGCTTGCCGGGGCGCTTGCCGCGTCCAAGCTCCATGTACCGATAGCCCACGTCGAAGCCGGGCTGCGCTCCTTCGATAAAAAAATGCCCGAGGAGATAAATAGGATTGTCGCCGACCACCTCTCCGAAATACTTTTTTGCCCGACGCGGACCGCGGTCGACAACCTTAAAGAAGAAGGCGTCACCGAAGGAGTCGAACTGGTGGGGGACGTGATGTACGACGCCGCGCTCCACTTCGGCGCCATCGCCGATTCGAAATCCGATATTCTGAATGCGCTCGGTGTCGCGGCGGGGGATTATCTTTTAGCGACAATCCATCGCTCATCAAATACCGATATCGTCGACAACCTTAAGGTGCTGCTCGAAGTCTTTGTCGAGTCGGGGCGGAGCATCGTCTTCCCGGTCCACCCGCGAACACGCAAAGTAGTCAGCGAGAGCGGGCTGCAAAAGATAATAGCCGGCTCGAAGGTGCGGATGACCGACCCGGTAGGCTATATCGACTTCTTAAAGTTAGAGAAGAACGCCGCCAAGATTTTGACCGATTCCGGCGGGGTGCAAAAGGAGGCCTTCTTTTTCGCGGTGCCCTGCATAACGCTGCGCGACACCACCGAATGGGTCGAGACGGTCGAGGGTGGGTGGAACGTTTTAGTTCACGTCGACAAAGAACTGATACTCCGCAAGATAAGCGATTTCGCGCCGACCGGGACGCCCGCGCAACTCTTTGGCGACGGAAAAGCGGCCCAGTATATCGCGGAACGGTTAACAACTTAGCGGAGTAACGCTATAATCATAGAACACAAGCAATTTGGGAGCTTAACTGTTGAAACCTAACGTCACAGGCGAGAAGAGATTGCGGATTTGGATAGATATAACCAACACGCCGCATGTCCTTATTTTCAGGCCCATAATAAAGGCGCTCACCGGGCAGGGACACGAAGTATTGGTCACGGCGCGCGAGTTCGCGCAGACCAGCCAGCTTCTGGACAGGTTCGGTATCGAGCACACGCTCATCGGCAAACACCAGGGCAAAGAGATTTACCGGAAGATATACGGGCTTGCCTCGCGCACCGGCAAGCTGGTGGCGTATGCGGCGGGCAAGAAGTTTAACCTCGCGGTGAGCCACGGCTCGAACGATTGCGCTGTCGCCTCGTTCTTCTTGCGCGTCCCGCATGTGACGATGTTCGATTATGAATACGCCAAAGCGATGCACAACATCAACCTGCGGGTATCGACGAAAGTCTTGATACCGGAGATGATTCCGTCCGAGCCCCTCTACGAGTACGGGGGGACCGACGCGAAAATAGACAAGTATCCCGGCCTTAAAGAAGAGTATTACCTGGCCGATTTCGAGCCGGACGATACGGTGGTAAAAGAGATCGGGCTCGACCGGGGCAAGATAATCGTGGTCATGCGCACACCGCCCGATGTCGCGCTCTACCATCGTTTTCACAACCCCATCTTCATGGATGTCCTCAAAAAGTTGGCCGCCCGCGACGATGTCCGGGTCGTGATGTTGCCCCGCACGCCCGAGCAACGCGAAGAGGTGCTCAAGCTAGGCCTAGCCAATGTTTTTATCCCGGACAAGGCGGTAGACGCGCAAAGCCTTATCTACTATTCCGACCTGGTAATAAGCGCCGGCGGTACCATGAACAGGGAGGCGGTGGCGCTAAATACGCCGGTCTATACCCTCTTCGAGGGGAAGATGGGGGCAATCGACACCTGTCTCATAGCGGAAGGCCGGATGAAAAAGTTGAACGACCCGCAAGAACTGGTAATCGCGAAAAAACCGGCCTACGGGCAGGGCAAAACTCGTGACATCAACGTTTTGTTGGATAAGATAAAAGAGATAGCTAAATAAGGAGGAAACTTTCTTCATGGCATTGATCGACGAAAAAGGAAGGCTTTTCGGGCGGGTTAACCTCATAGACGCGGCGCTCATAATCGGCGTGCTGGCCTTAGTGGCGCTCGCTTTTGTGGTTTTAAGGGGACAGGGCAAAGTCGCGACCGTGCCCGAGAATAAAACCGTCACTTACACGATGATAGTAAAAGCTATTCGGCTCGATGTCGCCGGTTACATCAAAAAAGGCGACCTCGTCAAGAAGCAAGTGACCATGGGGCCGGTCGGAAAAATCGTCGACGTCGAGATTAAACCGGCTCAAGCGGTGGTCGATACCGCTGACGGGAGCAAAGTGCTGACCGTCTCACCGACTGAAAAAGATGTTTTTATCACAATCGAGACGAAGGGCCGTGCCGGCAGCGATATCATAGCGACCGGCAACGAGGTTCTGCGGGTAGGCGACAGGTTCAATATCGTCACCAAGTGGTTTATAGGAGACGCTGTCATCATCGGTATGGATGTCGCCGGCGACTAGCCGCGGTATAGGGGTGAAATCTTGTCCGAACTAGTTGCGGTACGCTCCAAAGCTTTTCCACATGTGTATATTATCGTCGCCGGCGCGGCGGTACTTCTCGGCATGCTCGGAGCGTCTCTGCCGTTCTCTAAGTTTATTCTTATCATCGCGGGGGCGATTGTCGCGGCTTTCGCGCTTGCCAACACCACATTCGCCATTGTCCTTTTGGTCACGGCGGTTCCGCTGGTCGGTTTTGGCGTCAACTTAGGTCCGGTTCCGATCGACGCGGTCACTATCTGCACGGCGCTTGTCATCATCTCGTACGCTATTCATAATTTAGGCACCGGCGACAAGCGACCGTCGGTCCCGTACGCTTGGGCGTTCCTGGCGTTCCTGGTCTTTGGGGCCGTCTCGGCGGTCGTCGCGCCATCGACGGTCGAATCGGCCGCGGTCATAATCCGCTTCATCGGCTATTTCGCGCTTGTCTACGCGGTCGGCTATTCGGTAAGGTCCCGGGAAGCGCTGACCTGGATATTAATACTCATGATAGTCGCCGGCGCAATCACCGGTCTTTACGGGATATACCAATACACTTACGCGCCGCAGACGGCGAAGATAGGCCTCTACGATTTGTCCGATGAGGTCGCCGCCAGGGTCGGCTCGACCTTTGAAAACCCCAATTTCTACGCGGAATATCTCGTGCTTATGGTGCCGCTCGGCTTGGCGTTGGTGCTGGGCTCGCGAGGGTTGTTTCGCCGGTTTGCAATGGGGGGCGCGACGCTGCTCCTCTTCGCCGCGCTCATCCTTACCTATACCAGGGGCAGTTGGATGGCTACCGGGATAGGCGTTATTCTGATGTCGTTGCTGACGAACGCTTGGCTGGTTTGGGTCTGGATAGCGCTTTTTGCGGTCGCGTTCGCCGCCGCGCCCGGCGTCGCCAGCCGCCTCGCCAGTATCACCAATATCACCGGAGGTACCGCCGGTTTTCGGATGAAGCTTTGGCGGATTGCGGCCGGCATCATCCGGGAGCACCCGTTGATAGGTGTCGGCATCGGCAACTATTACGATGTCTTTACCGAGTACATCTTCCGGCATCCCGAGTTGAGTGTCGGTTGGGTCATATACGGCGCGCACAACTCCTACCTTACGTTTTGGGCGGAGACAGGTATCTTCGGCATCTTATCGTTCGTCGCCATCATCCTTATCTCGATAAAATACGGCCTCTATCTCTCGCGCGCCAAGGCCAAAGACAGGTATCTCTCCTGGATAAACTCGGCTATTGTCGCCGGCGTAATCGGCTTTGCCATAAACAGCCTGACCAGCAACAGCTTCCATCACCCGCAGCCCGCGGTCTTCTTCTGGCTCCTCCTTGGCTTACAGGTCGCCATAGACGGTTTGGGTCCTGAGCCGGCGCATCACGAGGTCTCCCCATATGCCGAGGGGAGTTCTATTCTGCGCAACCTCAACCGGGCCAAGGCTACTCTTTCCGCCGCTTACCAGGCGCACGCAATCAACCGGATTATCCTGTTCAGCGGCGGGATATGGCGGAAGAGCGGCCTCATGGTATGGCTCTTTAAGAAACCGGCGACCCCGTCGCTCGCGGTCGGGAGCACGTTCTACGCCCCAGTGAAGCGGACGGCACGAGCGTTTCGCGGCTGGGGAGAGGCCACGCTCATGGCCAAGTTTGCCGCGGAGGTCGCCGAAAGGCCGTTTGTCGCGTCGCTGCTCTTTGCGGGAATCGCTCTGGCGGTCTGGGCGCTCTCAGTACCGGCGGTCGGCCGATGAGAGAAGGGCGCGTAAATATCTTCTCTCCACAGGTCTTCTTGCCGCTCTTTGTCTCAGCGTTTTACCTCGCCGGTTTAGCGCTGGTAGAGTTCTCACCCCGGGCGCTCTTCATAATCGTCACGGGGCTACTATCATATTTGCTCGCCGTCTACGCGGCGCAACGAATTCCAGACGATAGGGGAGCGCTCAACAAGAGCCAAGCGTTCGCGTATTTCGAACGGCTGCTCTTGTCGTTGCCGGTCGTATTCATTCTCGACCTCGCGCTCAAGCAGGTCGCGCCGCTCGCACTGCGCGCCCCGCTCTATCTCGCCCTGATGACCGCGCTCTTCTATGTTTTGGGAAAATCAAAGGTCAAGGTTACCGGTATGAATTACCTCGGTCTCGGCCTTCTGATGATATGCGCCTATGTGATTCCGGCGTTTGCCGTGTATGGGCTATACGGCTCGTATCTCAATCGCACCGGCGGGTTGATGCCGGCGTTTCTCGTCGGGATAGGGACGATAGTCACGGTCTACGGCTTGATGAAGATAGCGGAGGCGCTCGATACGCGCCGCCTGCTCCTTATGGCCGCCCTTATCGCGGCCGTAATCGGCCCACTGATGGCGGCCGGCGTCGGCTACCGCGCTTACGCCATCATCTACATCATGCCGCTCGTCTTCGAGTATTACCTGGAACGCAAGAGGCCCGTCGATTTCAAGGCGGGCGCAAAAGCGGCGGCTGTGGTCGTTCTCATCTTCATCTACACCTATCTCGCCACCTCGGTAGCGCGCGGGGTGATGTATAACCTGGCTCCGCTCGATTCGCCCAACGCGCCCGCGTTTGTCGTCGAATCCATGGAGAAGGGCGGCTACACCTACAGCGATATGGCGCTCAGCGGCTCGGAAGTGGGGCAAAAGTTCATCACGCGCCCCTTCTTCACCTACAAGGTCTTTCTGGGGGTCATCGAAGACAGCTATCCGTGGGGGCGGTCGCACGGGCGGTTGACCCTCTCGCTCATGCCCGGCGTCAACCTGGGGCGCGCTACGACCATCAGTATCCTGGGCAAGCCTTTCTCGACATCCTTTTTCGGGCTGGCGGTCCTGGAATTCGGTATTCTCGGGGTTATCCTCTACTCGGGGCTTCTCGGGATATGCCTGGCGACCGCGGCGCGCTTTCGCGACCCCAAAGTCTACGCGTTGATGCTGACCATCGTCATGCTATGGCTCGATACCGGCCCTTCGGTATGGTGGCATTGGCTGCCGTTTACAGCCGCGCTGTTGGCGTTTGGTTCCCTGGTATTGAGACGAAGAGAGGCCTCGTAACGCACCCGCTATTTGGAGAGCAGTTTGTAAAAGACGAGCGCCGCTTGCTCGCGGGTGAGCTTAAGCTCGGGCCTGAAGAAGTTCGGCCCGTATAGGCCCATCAGCTCGTTGCCGACAGCCAGGCCTATCTCGTTATAATACTTATGGTCCGCGGGCACGTCTTTCATGACAGGTTTTTCGTCGATCGGCGTATTGTACGCGGCGCCCAGGATTGCGGCGGCCTCATCTCTGGCGACCTCATCATCCGGGCCGAACAGCCCATCTTTGCCGCCAAGGTCTACGCCTCGCTCCTTGAGCGTTTCGATGTAGCCCCAATTGGAGCGGTCGCGCCCGACATCCCGGTAATACCCGTGGAAGACCCGATTTGGAGACCAGTTCTTTATCCGGCAGAGCCAGACCGCGAACTCGGTCTTGGTCATCACATTGTGCGGGCCGAACCAGCCGTTTTCGTTGGTGACGATTCCCGCCTTGCTGAGCGCGGTTATCTGCGTAAACGAGCGGTGTTCTTGCGGGATATCTATGAAGTTGTATTTAAGGTAATTATTGAACTTATCCGCGTACTCCTTGAACGCCGCTTCGCCGGTGAAGTCGTAGAGCCGGTAGAGGAGCGTGGTGTGGATCTTGTGGTATTCAAAACTCGCCTTATTGCCTTTGACGAGTGAATAGTTCGACCAGTAACCGAGGTCGTACTCGCCCAAGTGCTCTTTCGCCTCGGCTATACCGGCGTCGAACAGTTTAAGCGCCTTTTTATTGCCGGTACGCTCGTGGTAATCGTGGAGGCTGTCGAGCGTAAACAGAAACCCGTTGAGAATCTTGAGTTGGTCGGTCGCGGCCACCTCTAAATACCAGTTGCCGTGCTCGTCATAGTCGGTGACGCCGCCTTTATCCCAAGGTACGCGGAAGGAGTTTAAAATCTTTTCGCCGGCACGCAGGTACTTCTTTTCGCCGGTTATTTCGTAGCATTTTCCGGCGAGGTCGAGGATGAGGCCTTGCGCCATCGCGGACCTCCAGGGGGCGGCGAATTTGCGCGACCCGAATTCGAGGTCGAAGTGGTTTTCCCAGATATAATAGGCGCCGACGCCCGGGAATGTCGGCTCTATCGCATGGGCAAGGAGTTCGTCGGTGATTGCGACGAATTTCTCGTGGTTGCCTTTGGAGTAGTGCTCGAACGCCATGTTGGCGGTGGTAACCGGGTTGAAATGGACCCCGTAGTTCGGGTAATAGACATACGCCAGATTAGCGCCCTCGTAATCTTTTAAAATCTCCAACTTCTCCGACGCCGTGTTTCCGGCGAGGAAATAGCTTATGGTCTTATCTATATCCTGCATGATTATTTTGATGCGCGTCTGAGCTTCGGGGGTGCTCTCGTCGATTCCGGCGATGAGGTCGAGGCTGTATTGGAGTTCCGCCGCCTCGCGTCTCCGGCCCTCCTCGTCCAAGTCTTTCTTGACCCGCACCGCTTTTTCGAGAGTAACGGCGCCCGGCTCGTTTTCTACCTCGGCGCCTTCGACGGATATCTTTGACTTGCTCGACAAGGCGCTCGGGTTGAGGAGCGGCAGGGAAGGCCGCTCCAGAACCGGCATCACGTTATTGGCGAGCGAGTCCGGGTAGAAGTATGCCAGCGCCAGCACCGCGAGGAGCGTGGCCAACAACAACTCTTTTATTCTAAATGCGTGACGCTTTTTTACTTTATAATAATAGAGCATGGCTCTCCCAAACCCAAACCGCGTCCTTTTTATTCTAAGTCTCTACCCACAAAGGGTCATTTCTAAAAAGCTCCCCGTCGCGAGAGAACCCGCCATAAGGTCAAGAGCATAACTTTAAGGTCGAGAAAGAACGATTGGTTGTCGACGTATTCGATATCCAGCGCGAGGCGCTCGCCGAATGTGATATTGCCGCGCCCGTTGACCTGCGCCAGGCCGGTTAGGCCGGGTTTTACTTCGAGGCGTTTGAGGTTGTCGTCCGAGACTTCCAGCTCTTCGGGGACGAGCGGCCTCGGTCCGACCAGGCTCATCTCACCCTTAGAGATGTTGATGAGCTGAGGTAGCTCATCGAGGCTGGTCGTTCTCAAGAACTTTCCGAACGGGAAGACCCGCGGGTCGTCCTGAATCTGGCAGACATCTTCGTCTTGGGCGCCGAACAATTGGAACCGGTCGATTATACTGTCCGCGTCGGGTATCATCGTCCTGAATTTTATGATATTGATGATGCGCCCATGCCGGCCCACGCGTCTCTGGTGGAAGAATATCGGCCCCGGAGAGGCGAGTTTTATGCCGATGGCGATCGCGAACATTATAGGCGCCAGGAACATCAAGGCCGCTATACTTGCCGCGAAGTCAAGGACCCGCTTTATCAGCGGGTATATGATCATATGTTTTTGGCTGGCCGGCGCGTAATGCGCGCGCTGCTCGCCGATGATGCCGCCGAACATCAGCAACGTCAATATGGGGATATAACCGACGAGTACCTTTATATGGAAGGGATACGGCAACAGCGACGGGACATCCTGCGCGGATATATTTATTCTTATCACGCTAAACAAAAGGTAGCCTAATATGCCGATTATCCAGCCGTCGGTCTTCGAGCGCCAGCCGGCCCAATATCCGCAGAATACCGCGGTCAAATAATAGGCTCCTATTAGAAGTATGACTTCGATTTCGTTGGCGACCGCCGTGTCGCCGATTTCGGTCTGCCGCAGGAGCCGGTTGTAAAGGAGCACGAATCCGTGGAATAAAACAAACGAAAAAAGGCCCGATTCGATTATCGCTCTGATTTTAGTGAACATGAATTCTCCCGCATAATAGGCTCTATTATAGTTTAATGGGCTTCAATGCGCATATCAAGACAGGCGAGGTTTGTGTTTAGAAAGAAACCATTTGAGGGATGATGTGTTTTTATGATAATCTGACGATTGAATTCTTTATTGGAGGATTAGTTTGTACGAGGGAAAGCACTCAGCGGCAAAACCGCGCAAGCGTGATTACATTCGGGTCTTTACGCTCTGGGCATTGATGATAGCACTCTTCGTCGGCGCCGGGAGTTTTGTCTTCGCCAGAATTCTCGAGGAGAGAATCCACACCGGCACGCCGGCCCACGGCGCGGATGAGGAACTCGCATGTAACGCCCCCGAAGAAAACGAGCCCGCCACTTTTTTGCTTCTCGGCAGCGACACCAGGGGCGGAGAAGACGAGCGGGGTCTTGCCGATACCATCATGGTGTTGAGGGTCAACCCCGACAAAAAAATCGGCTATCTCATCTCGATTCCCAGGGACACCAGGGTCGATATTCCCGGCAAAGGCAAGCGCAAAATCAATGCCGCGTACCAGTACGGCGGCCCCGACTTAATGATAGAGACAGTCGAGGATTTTCTAGGGCTAGACATCAACCATTACGCGGTCGTCGATTTTCAAGGATTTAAAGATATCATCGACGCGCTCGGCGGTATCGATATCGACGTGGAGAAGAGGCTCGTCGACGATCGCCACCAAATCGATATACGCCCCGGCTACCAGCATCTCGATGGGGAAGAAGCGCTCAAGTATGTCCGCATTCGCAGGGTCGATGACGACTTCGGGCGCATCGAGAGGCAGCAGAAATTTCTCAAAGCCGTGATGGACAAGCTTCTGCGGGTGAGCTCGCTTTTGAGGATACCGCAGCTTGCCGACATTACGTCGCGAAACCTTAAGACCGACCCCGAACTCGGCGTTACGCGGATGATAGGATACGGCAAGAACTTCAAATCGCTGGGACGGGAAAACCTCCACATGGTCACGGTGCCCGGTACGCCGCAAGAAATCGGCGGCGGAAGCTATGTCATCGCCGATGAGGGTGAACTCGCCTGGATACTCGAGCGAATCCGCTCCGACCTGCCGCTCGAACTTACCGAAGAAGAAAAAGAGAATCTTAATATCCGGGTCGAGGTTCAAAACGGCAGCGGCACAGCCGGCATCGCCCACAAGATGGCCGAAAAGCTCGGCGCGTTGAATTTCAAGATACGCGAGGTGGGGAACGCGCAGAGCTTCACCTACTACGATACGCAAATCATCGCCTCCGAAGAGAAGGCCGAATTGGCGAGGCGCGTCCAGTCGAAATTGGGTTTTGGACGTGTGGTCGTCGAGGGAGCGAGTTCCGAAACAATCGATGTCCTGGTCATCGTCGGCAGGGACTACAGCCGCATGATAGGCGAGTCCGACGACTAACCCCTAACCATCCGTATACAACTTAGCCAGGCGCTCGGCGACCGCGATATAGTCATGGTACTTTACGACCCACTCTCGCCCCGCAAGGCCCAGCTCTTCGCGGAGGTCGGGTTTTTCCAATAGTTCCTCTACGCGCTCGACTATCTCGTCCTCGGTTTTGGCGAGCGCGAGCGGCGGCGCCTCAGCGTACCAGTCCTGATACTTGAAATGGCAGACCACCGGGCGGGCGCAGGCCATCGCCTCCATCTCCGACATCCCCATGATCCCCAACTCGAATTGTCCGACGACGACCCGATAATTCGGGATGAGGCGCGCCAACTCTTCGTGCGTCATTTTGGGGATGAAGTTCACAAAACCGCAATCTTTAAACCTGTCCAGGTCGGGACCCCACGTCAGGGCGTCGATGCTCAGGCCTGGGTTGTCTTTTTTGACGCGCTCGAGTGCCCGAAACGCGACATCGACCCCTTTAATCTTGTCGATTCTGCTGATTAAGAGGACCTTGTTCGCGGCGCCCTCGAAACCCCGGGGCTCGAAGAGTTCCGTGCGAATCGGGTTGGGTATGAAGATCGCGTCGGCCCGCGCTTTCTCGGCGTGGACCTTCAAATCAGGCGTGGAATAAAAGACACGCTCGGCCCGGTCGAGACTTATTTTCGTAACCGCTTTGAAAAGGGGATGGTAGAGGTTTCGCCGGATATCGGTCCCGTGGCAGTGGAGCCGGTACGGGTAACCGCCGAGCACCCCGAGCATGCCGAAGTAGGCGTAGTGGATGTGGACGATATCGAAGCGCTCGCGCGCTATCTTTGAGCGAAGCGCCCGCATATCCGCGATACGATTTGAGACGACCTTCAATTTGCCCAATTTGCCGCTGGTGTTTATGCCGGTGTACGGCTGGTATAGAGAGGCGTCTATACCGATTTTCCGCAAGCCCTCCACCAGGCCCGCGGGCACGTTTGCGACGTTGTTGACGTGTAATACTCTCATTTTACAGGGCCTTCTCTTAAAGTTGGGCATGATATTGAGGTTTTACCAAGCTACGATGAAATTTTAAAGGGTTCGCGGGGCCGCGTCTAGGGGATGAGGCGAGTTATGAGAACCGGGCCGGCGCAATTGTTTCTCGTAGCTCAGGGCTTTAGCCCTGATTGCTTGCCCGGTTTGCATAGATAGCGGTTGCGGTTGGCAATACAATCCGTTGCTGTTAGAATATTGAGAAGTACGTTGGCCAAAAGACATCTCTTGCGCCGATGATTATCAAAACCTTGCTTTTGGTATGTATAGAACAACCGCTCATGATTTAAGTAAATGTAAAAATTTGCCGATGTTTTTGTAGTAATTCAATGCCGCATGTATCTCTGTCGAATGAACGGTAGTCCGCTTGTACCAGGAGGTTTTGCAATGGTGAAACGAGGGCCGGCAGCACTGCTTCTTGTTTTAAGTCTTATTTTTGCGTTCGCTCTTCCCGCGCATGCTTCGTTTAGCGATTTATCCGGCAACGACGAGTATTACAACGCTGTAGTCGACCTTACATCGAAGAATATCATCTCGGGATTCCCGGATGGCACCTATCGTCCCCTCGACCCTTTGACCAGGGCGCAGATGGCTAAGCTTATCTGTTTGGCCAAGCAGTACCCGCAACCGACCGCGGCCGCGGACGTCTTCAAAGACGTCCCGTTCGACCACTGGGGCACGGATTATATCAAAGCGAGTTCCGCCGCCGGGATTGTCCGCGGCTACACGGACGGGACATTCAAACCCGAACAGCGGATTACCAGGGCCGAGTTGGCGCGCATGTTGCGCCGTGCTATCGAAATGCCCGTGATTTCAACGAGCACTCCAAGTTTTAGCGATGTCGCGTCGGGCTACTGGGCGTACGGTGAGATAAAGACCGTCGCTTACTACGGCATCATGGGTGGTGCGAACGGCAAATTCCGCCCCGCCGAATACGCGACGCGGGCCGAGATTGCTCTGGCTGTCCACAACATGCTAAACGCGAATTTGACCCCGCCCGAACAGCAGCCGTCGCCGCCGCTGGATGACGGTAAGATAATTGTGGCGATCGATGCCGGGCATGGCGGTAAAGACCCCGGTGCGGTAGCCAAGAGCAACGGCTTGAAAGAAAAAGATGTCAATTTAGCGGTCGCTCTGAAAGTGCGCGACCTGTTGAAAAACGCGGGCATCGAGGTCGTCATGACCCGCGAGACCGATGTATTTTTGGATTTGAGCCAACGCGCTACGCAGGCGAACAACGCCAACGCCGATATTTTTATCAGCATCCACCATAATGGAAATGTCAACCCCGACGTGGACGGCACCGCCGTCTTCAGCCACCCGAATTCGCAAGAGGGCGCGCGCCTCGCGAAAAGCATCCAAGACGAGCTGGTCAAAGCGTTTGGTTGGGCGGGAGTCAAAGGCAAAGACGACGGCATCAAGACCGCGGATTTCAAGGTCTTAAGAGAGACGCTTATGCCCGCGGTTCTATGCGAGTCGGCATTCTTAAGCAACGCGGATGAAGCGGCGCTCCTGGCGACCGATGAGTTTCGCCAAAAAGAGGCCGAGGGGATATTCAGGGGCATCGCCAAATATCTCGGATTATCGATTTAAAGCCAGGCCGAGTGGTACCCCGGTAAAATTATGTATTATAATTGAAGCGCAACAGTAAAGCTTAAGTGAAAGGAACTCCAGTGAAGAGGACCATTACATTATTGCTAATCGTTGCCTTGGTTTCTCTACTAACAGTACTTGCGACCGGCTGCGAAGACGAGGCTAAGAAGAGCGCCCCGGTGAGCGAGGCGCAAAAGTATAATGTCGCGACCGATGCCCAAGAGAGCGCGGCGACCGAGAGCGGCGCCGACGCGGGCAAAGCAATAGCCGGCGCCAAGAGCGCCAAGGCCGTCGACATCACGGTTTACTTCAGCGATGACCAGTCCGAATACCTCGTTTCCGAGACGCGCCACATAGCCGACACCGAAAACCTTGCGATATCCGCGATGGAAGAGCTTATCAAAGGCCCGACGGAGAGCGGGCACTATGCCACTATTCCATCGGAGACCTCTATTCTCGGCATTGACATAAACGACCGCATCGCCTATGTCAGTTTTTCGAAAGAACTAATCGATAAGCACTGGGGCGGCAGCTCCGGCGAGCTTATGACGATAACGTCTATCGTCAACACCCTGACCGAATTCGACGATATCCAAAAAGTCCAAATACTCGTCGACGGAAAGACCGTCGAGACTATCGCAGGCCACTCGGATGTAAGCAGACCTCTTGCCCGGGACGACACGAAGATAAAGTAGGACGGGACGTCGCCCTCGATGCCCGACGCGGTTCGTCAATCATCATTTATGCGGCAATATTAGGAGTTCAGCGAGGAGTTCAGCGATGCGCAAAAAGTCATTTATCTTAATCGTCTTAGCAAGCCTGGTCTTTCTCTACGCAACGCCTGTTCCGGCGGCTGCCGCTGACTATACCTTTAAAGGCTACGGCTTCGGGCACGGTATCGGCCTGTGCCAGTGGGGCGCCAAGGGGAGGGCGAGCGCGGGGCAGGCCTACGAGCAAATCCTTACCCACTATTACCAGGGGACGCAAATCACGAGCGACTACAATGTGCCGCCTACGGTTCGCGTTCGCCTCTTCGACAAAGCGAATCTTACCAAAGTCTTCTTCGCGGGCGAGAACTCAACGACGATAGATTTTGTCAACACCGACGGTACTTATGCTTACCAGGGCGCCGTAGGCAAGTGGTCGGCAATCTCCAACGAGCGGGGCCTTTTAAGCCTCATCGGCCCGGACGGCACGGTAGGCGCCGAGAACCTGGCGAGCCCCATCATCGCCACCAACGCCGCCGACAACATCATCGTCTACAATGCGAGCGCCAAGCGATTCCATTCTTATAAGGGAAGCATGTACGTCTATTCGACCGGCAAAGCCTCGCTCTATGTCGTCAATTACATACAATTCGAGCCGTTTTATCTCTACGGGCTAGGCGAGGTGCCTTCGAGCTGGCCGTATGATGCACTTTATGCGCAAGCTATCGCGGCGCGCTCCTACGCCATCAAGAACATGAAGCCGCAGGCCGCCTTCGACCTCTACGACTCGGTATCGAGCCAGGTCTACGTCGGTGTCGACAAGATAAACGAGACCTCGAAGGGGACCAATTGGGGCGCGAGATGGAAGAAGGCGGTCGACGACACCGCGCGAAAAGTAATCACGCATAACGGGTCGCCGATATCGGCTTATTATTTTTCGAGTTGCGGCGGGCACACGGAGAACATCGAGCTTGCCTGGACTAACTCTAGCGCTCAACCTTACCTTAAGGGCGTAAGCGATAAAGACTCGTCAGGGAAGGCCTACTGTCAGCAGAGCGGCAATTCGAGCTTCTCGTGGACAGCCGCTTTTAGTAAAGCGGACCTCGAGTCGAAGCTTGGAGTGACCGGGTTCTCCGGCGTCGGGATAACAAAGACGGGTGTGTCGCCGCGCATCGCCAAACTGGATATCTTAAAATCCGACGGCTCGAAGACGACGATGGCCGGGAGCACCTTCCGCTCGAAGCTCGGCCTGAAGAGCACCTGGATATATCAGATGGGCGGCGTCTTCCCGGATGTGGCGCTCGACCACTGGGCATCCGCGCAAATCACAAATCTCGTGGAGCGCGGCGTTATCGGCGGCTACCCCGACGGCTCGTTCAGGCCGGAATCGCCGGTTACCAGGTCGCAGTTTGCCAAGATGCTCTGCTTGGCGCTGGGCATATCGAGCGCGGGCGCGAGCGAATTTACCGACTCACAGGGACACTGGGCCGAAGGTTATATCCAGGCGCTTGCCCTGCGCGGCGTCGTCGGCGGTTATCCGGACGGCACCTTCAAGCCCGAGGCCCAAATAAACCGCGCCGAGATATGCGCCATCATCGCGCGGGCGCTCGACCTCACGCAGGGGCCGACGCCGGCCGCGTTCCCCGATATCGCCGACCACTGGGCGGCGCCGAACATCCGGCTTATAGCCTCCAACGGCATTGTCAACGGCTATACCGACGGCAGTTTCAAGCCCAACGCGAGCGCCAAACGCTCGGAGGTCTCGGCCATCGTCTACCGCATGTTCGGGTTTGCGCAGTAGTCTGTGTCCTATACGGCAGGCAGTCCTTAAAATTGAGCTGATAATAAAAATAATAAAAATATCAAAAGCATAAATATGCAAATATATCTTGCAATGTGGATAGTTTTTGGGGCATTATCTTAATATCGTTCAACGAAGGAGAGCGGCATGAGCCCGGAAGATAAGAAAGAGTTTTTGGAATTATTTAAGCAGAGCTTTGAGCGCATAGTATTGCCGACAATAGTCGATATTCATAGGATTTTAGACCGCATTACACAGTTTGATTGCAGTGAAGATCAACTTGACGACAACGGAAAATGCTTGGTCGACATCGAGCACAAGCTAAACACAGTCGTCGACGAGCAGGACAAGCAGGCATAGAAATAGATTTAGGCATTGGAGTGAGCCGATGAATTCAGATGACAGAAAAGAAATCATCAACATCGTCAACCAGGGTTTTGAAGCAGTCATTCTGCCTTATTTCGCTCGCGTCCAAGAGGGTATCGACGCAATACGTGAGGACGTCGCAGTCATAAAGGATACGCTGCAAGACCACGGCAACAGGCTTGCCAAAATCGAAGTCCGGCAGGAAAACCACAGCTACCGTTTAAGCCGTATCGAAAACATACTTGATGACCATAGCGATGAATTTGAGCGCGTTAATCAAAAGCTCGACGCGGTCGTTGACCGGCAGGACAAGCAGGACGCGGATATCAAGGGGTTAAAAGGGAAGGCCGGTTAAGCTGCCCTGGGGCTTAACCGAACCCGCGCTGTTCGCCCAGAAGATACCGCTCTTTATGTGCGGGAAGTTTTTATCAGTGACCCCTTTACTATCGTTGCCGTACACGCTATTCTAATATATCACAAAGTTAAATTTACGTGAAATCGCTTTTGTAAAAGACGCTTTTAAGGTAGAATGTTTTACTGTGCGCCTTATGCGACATACGCTCGCAAGGGCATAGGATTTTGAGCAATCGAAGTCGAATAAAGTCAATCAAAGTAACTGTAAATAGTCCGGAAAGCCAGTGCGGTCCATGCTGCGACAGGTGGGCGGAAGAAACATTCATACCAGAAATCGTCGAGCGATTATTAGCGGCAAGTTCTACGACACGGAGGGGCTTTCGTGACACCCAGGGAAAATTTGTTATCTTTTTTCATAAAGAGCAGTATCTTTTCCGCTGCTTCTTCGTCTATTCGTTTTGGAAGGGTAAGTTTTCCAGCGGCGAGCATCGGGTATAGGAGAGGTTATGAGTAACCTTAAAAACCTCGATGTGCTGGTGATGAACGCCAAACAGTTGGACGGGGACGCTCTCGCCACACTCTATGACGACTTCCTTCCACATGTGTTCCGGTATGTCTATTATCAAGTGAACAACCGGGCTGTCGCCGAGGATTTAACATCCGAGACGTTCTTGAAGATGCTTACGGCCGTCCCTGATTTCAGGGAAGGGGGAGATTCGTTCTACCCTTGGCTCTTGCGAATCGCCAAGAACACGACCTTCGACTACTTGAGGTCGAAGTCGAGGCAGACGCACATCTCACTCGATGAAGAAATCGAGGAACTTCTCTTTGACAGGCGCAATAAATCCGATCTTGAGCACACGGTCATCGCCGCGCTCGATGCCGAAGAGGTCAAGAAAGCCGTCGGCAAGCTTACCGATGAACAGCAGCAGGTGCTGTTACTCAAGTTTACGATGGGCCTTTCAAACGCCCAGGTCGCGCGGGTGCTCGATAAGACCGAAGGTTCGATAAAGTCGCTTCAGGTGCGGGCGCTCGCCTCGATAAAGAGGTATTTCGAGTCTAACCGGCGCCTTGAAGAGCGGGTCGAGCCGGCGGCGATTATCGGCAAGACCGAGCCGGTAAAGAAGGCGTAAGATGAGGTTTTACGGTTAAACGTAGCTCAGTAAACGTAGCTCAGGGCTTTAGCCCTGACCGTCAGCCCTAAAGGGCTGAGCTACGAGGCTGAGGCTATAACTATAAGAACAAGGGATACAGAGTGGAAAAGGCAAACGCGAACAACAAAAAACTGGAGAACGCGCTCGACTACAGCATAAAGCTGTTGAACTCGGGCGCTTCGATAGAAGATTGCCTGAAGCTCTACCCCAACCAGCGCCGCGAACTAAAAGAGCTGCTGGAGGCGGCGGCCACGCTCAAGTCCGCCTACCCCGGTTATCCCGAATTGCGCCCATCGAAACTATACGCGAAGACCGCGCGCGCCGAGTTTCTCTCCGCAATCGAAAACGGCGTGCCCGCTACACCGAGGGCGAGAGTGCGCGAGCCGCAAACTACTAAATCCAATCTCTTTGTTATAAATAGTTTCTTCCGCAAGGCTATTCTTAGCTCCGCGGCTGCCGCGGCGGCGATAGTTATAGCGGCGGGCGGTTTGGTCTACGCATCCGGCGACAGCATGCCGGGCTCACCGCTCTACGCCGCCAAACGGACGGCGGAAAAAATTCAACTAGCCCTTGCGCTCAACCCCGAAGGCAAGGCGAAACTCCACTATGATTTTGCCCAGAGAAGGATAGACGAGGCCAAAAGTATGGCGAAATCGGGTAAAGACGCCCAAGTCGCCGACATCTCGCGAGAGGCGAAAGAAAGCCTTGAAGAAGCGGGTAAGGTAGTGAAAGTAGTGCCGCCGGTCGAGAAAGACAAGCTTACCGGCGAGATAGACTCTATAGATAGCGCCGCCAGAGAGCGGACGGCAAAGAAACTCGCGGACGCCGCGGACGCCGATGGCGTTAGCGAGGCGATACCTGAGACAAAGGCGGCCGGACTAACAAAGAACAGCGCCGGCGATGATGAGAACACCGCAAGCGCCGAGACGCCGATGATGACGGCGAGTGTCAAGAGGTTGGTCGAGAAAGCGACGGCGGGCTCGTCGAGCAGCAAGGCGTCGGCGTCACTCGCCCCGTTCACCGTGGAGGGCCTCGATATTTCTGATAAATACATCAGCCCGAACGCGGACGGCGCAAAAGACTCGATAACCGTGACCGTAAGCGGGGCGGCGGCCGACAAGTTCAAGGTCGAGCTGTACAGGGGCGCGGTGCCGGTCGCGACAATCGCCGAGCAGACAGCGGGACGAAATCTGGAGTTTGTCTGGGACGGCAAGGATATCGACGGCAACATAGTCGCGGACGGTGAATACTCCGTTAAGGTCTCGGGTGGCGGCGGGCAGGCGGCGAATAAGAAAGCCAAAGTCGTAGTAGACACCGTAGCTCCCGCGATAAAACTAATCGAGCCTCCGGCCAATATCGAGACGGCCGTCTCGCGGCCAAGGTTTGTCTGGGGGGCCGACCAAGACATCGAATCTAGCGACCTATACCTGAGCCTCGACGGCTCGACGCGCGAAATCGCCGGCATCACCAATGGCTTCTATCTCATGGATAGGGATTTAAGGCCCGGCGCGTGGACATGGATTGTCGTGGCGCGGGACAAGGCCGGGAATATAAACAGGAGCGAAGCGCGGGCGCTGACCATCGCGGAAACCGAGGATGATAGCGCACCCGATGAGTAAGACGGGCACGCCGCGTTTCTCGGGTATGCAGAAAAGTTTTTACGTTAATTATTGGACAGACCGTAACTATTTTGGTTGTCTGTCGTCTAAATAAGTGTAAGGCAAGACCTTGTATGGGATTGCCTTTATAATTTTATTCCGTCGCGAGGGGAGGTGGAACATATTAAGACAAACATGTTAAACAATGTAATTCGAAGGGAAGGTGCTTTAATGATTAAAGGAAGAAACAGAATTGTTGCCATGACACTCGTTGTCGCGATGATCTTGACAATGGTTCCGGTAGCGGCGTTCGCCCATAAGGTTAACCCTGTACCCGCAAAGCCTAATGTCGCAATCGGGGCAATAAGTGGGGCAGCCGCCAACGTAACGGTTGAGGAAACATTTACAACCGAGTTTCCGGTAGCCGATACAACGGTCACCGTCACACTCAAGGATCGCAATGGCACCACTGGCAACGTCACCTTTGCGAATATCCCGTCAGTTAGCGGCTCGGGCGCAAAGAGCATTCAGCTTATCAATTCGCATACTCTGCAGTTCAAGATTAACGGCGATAGTGCGAAGACCGACAAGATTGACTTTACCAACATCAACTACGCTGTACTTGCTACTACGCCAACCGGCGATGTCAAGTTTGAAGTTGCTATAGGTTCCGAAACCAACACATATAGCAACGCGACGATCGTGCACGGTGTTGCGGTAGCGCGCGTCGGCGACAAGACGTCGCTGAGCGCAACCGGCAACAGCCTCTCGGTAGCCGGCATCAAGCTTACAGAGAGCGCGGCGGCGCAGTTCCAGGGTGGCAACAAAATCAAGCTCAGCATCGAGAACGCCGGTGTAACCTGGACTCAGGTTGCGATAACCACCGTTACCACCAGTACGGCGGGCACGAGCCTAGAACTCGGGACCATGACGATAGTCGACAGCGGTAAAGCACTCGAGGTTACCGTAAACAAGGCGAGCACCGAGGCCAGCACAATCGAGTTCGGCGCATTGAAGCTCGACGTTTCAAACACCGCGGCAACCGGCGATATTAAAGTCGCGGTAACGAGCACAGGCCCGGCGCCTATCAACCCGACATCGGTCGCCGTTGCCAAACTCGATGTTTCCGGCACGATCGCAGCCGCCGCAACAGCGACCAGTGTTACAACCGGTAATGGCAAGGCAGCCGGACCTATCACACTAACTGAGAGCCAGGCAAAATCGTTCTCGGCCTCTTCAGGCACTAACATACTGAAAGTAAAGCTAAAAACCGGAACCTTCCAGTCGGCTCCGACCGCTGCGGCAACCGGCGGCATTACATTCGCTGTCGGTAGCAACACAACAAGCTCAACGGCAGGTTCACTCAGCCCTGATTTTACTGAGGCAACCTGGACGATTAACGCCCAGAGTTCTAGCGCCGGCGTTATCACCATCAGCGGTCTGATGATCAACATTCCGGCCGGCGCAACCGGGGATATTCAGGCCGATGTAAGCGGCGGCGGTATTAGCGGCACCAAGACTGTTACAATCGCAACACTTGGCACCACCTCTATCGCAACTGTCGCAGCCGCAAGCAAGCCTGCAATGAAGGTCAACACACCGAACCAGGCGGCCGGCGACATCACCATCACCGAGGCCGCTGCTGGAAGCCTTGCTACAAGCGGTGTTATTTATCTAACCATCTTCGGTCAGAACACCACCGACAACGCAATCATCTTCGGCGCGCTTCCGACCGTTAAGGTTACAAGCGGCGACCTAGTTGTCGGCACCGTTGTCGCGGCGAGCACCGTAAGCACAACGGCGACAGCCGAGAAATTCACGATCAAGATCCCGGTTACCACAAAGAGCGGTACCGCAAGCACTATCAAGATCAGCGGTATCAATTACGATATCAGTGCTAAGGGCGCTTCAGGCGACATCGTTCTCGACGTTCGTTACATCGCAACCGACACCGGCTTTGCTAACGCGACCAGGCTCGCAACGGTCGCAAACGGCTTCATCGGCGTTGTCGCCCCGAAGTTCGCTGACGTTCTATCGACACACTGGGCGTTCAGCTTCATCGAAAACCTCGTAGCCAAGGGCATTCTCGCCGGTTACGCTGATGGCTCCTTCAAGCCGAGTGGTCACATCACGCGCGCGGAGTTCGCGAAGATAGCTGTTGTGGCTAAGGGCCTTGGTACAAAAACCGGCTCATCCTTTAGCGATACCTCAGGCCACTGGGCAGCGGGCTACATCGAGGCTGCCAAGGCAGCAGGCATCATCGGCGGCTACGCTGATGGTACCTTTAGGCCAAATGCGATGATCACACGCGCTGAAATCGCGAAGATCGTTGTTGTTGCGGCTGGATTTACAATCAATACCTCGGGCGCGGGCTTCAGTGATATAGCTAGCCATTGGGCGAAAGACTATATTCTGACCGCGGCAAACCAAGGTGTTGTCGGCGGTTACGCGGATGGTACCTTCAAGCCAAACGCACATGCAACTCGCGCGGAGGCCAGCAAGATGGTATCGGTCTGGGTTAACAAATAATCCAACCAAATAATCGAGTTTGCAGCGCAAGCTTCACACCTTGATTAGAAAAGAACGACAAGAGAGCGCCTCACCCGAGGCGCTCTCTTATGTCCCGGCGTATTTTCTCTTAATTAAATGTGAATAATACGTTTCTGTAATCGTGAACTTTTCAGTGCTGAAAATAATTCTAAGCTTGCAAAATGAAAGCCGATATTTCATATTACATCATCGATGAAATCCAACGCATGCCGTCACTCTTCCCACTTCTGCGGGCATTGGTGGACCAAAAGAGAGCAGGAGGGCGATTTCTTATACTCGGCTCAGCCTCTCCCGCATTAATAAAACAAGCCTCGGAAAGCTTGGCCGGCAGGATAATCTATCATGAGTTGACGCCGTTTACAATGGAAGAGACAGGGTACGACAGCATTCAAAAACTCTGGTTGAGGGGTGGGTATCCCGAAAGCTATCTGGCTCATTTCAATACCAAGAAGAGGTTGATAAAATCACCGAAAGTATTTATCCGTGATTCGGGATTGCTTCATGCATTGTTAGGAATCAGGACATTTGAGGACCTGCAGGGTCATCCGGGACTGGGCAGCTCTTGGGAGGGGTTTATCGTCGAGCAAATAATCGGGCTTATACCAAAGAATTGGCGGGCATTTTTTTATCGCACGAGCGCGGGCGCGGAAATTGACTTATTGCTGCTTGATGCTGGAAATAGACCTGTTGCGGTGGAAGTAAAATATTCCGCAAGCCCAAAGGTTTCAAAAGGGTTCTGGATTGCGTGCGACGATCTATCTTGCGGGAAGGGGTTTGTCGTTTATCCGGGGGAAGAATCATATCCGATCGGAAACAATGTCTTTACGTTACCGGCCAAGGACTTGAGAGCGGTCATTGAAGGAGTTTAACACTTCTCTCTCAAAGGGATTATTCTTAGATCATGGGGTCTTAAGTATTAAAGTAAAACCATGCCTTGTAAACCACGTCTAGACGCGCCAGGGCTCGTCCCCTAAATTAACCTTGATGTCATAACGTCATAGCGCTATGATTTATGATATAGAACCAGGAGGTGACGTTATGACTACCCGAACAAAACGAGCAACTATATATTTAGATCCCGAACTTCATAAAGCGCTAAAGTTAAAAGCGGTTGAAACATTCCGGTCGGTATCGGAGATTGTTAATGATGCCGTTAGGGAGGCGCTTAGTGAGGATGCCGAAGATATCGCAGCGTTTGAAGAAAGGATCAAAGAGCCTTCGATCAGCTATGATGAAATGGTTAAGAGATTAAAAGAAAATGGCCGTCTATAGAATTTACTTTAAAGTATCTGTCGAAAAAGACTTCACCCAGATACCGAAAAAAGATATTAAGAAGATTCTAAAACGCATTGAAATGCCGGCCGAAGAGCCACGACCTACCGGTTGCGAAAAGCTGACCGGTCAAGATAGATATCGTATACGGCAAGGACGATATCGTGTCGTCTATTCAGTTGCGGACAACGATCATATGGTTTGGATAGTTAAAATTAGCCATCGTAAAGATGTCTACCGGTAAAGTGAATGTCGAGGGTTTGAGGAGGAGGAGGACAACGATGAAAATTAAGTATTTCAGTGATACCGACACGGCTCTTGTAGAATTTTCAGACAATCCGATTGAGGAAACGAGAGAAATCTCAGACTCTATATTGACCTTGATGCTGACGGCAACACGGTCAGTATGACGATTGAACATGCCAAAAAAACAGCACATTTGCCGGATGTTACATATCAGCAAATCGATAAAGAAACCGCCTAAATCCAGGCACCGGTCTTGAAAGTTTGTAAAAGCACAGAGTTTCTGCCTAATTTGGCGGTGGATAACTGAATAGAATATCAGCATATAAAGGAGCCTGTTTTTAAACAGTTTTGGGCTTATCTTAATAGAAATAGCCCGCTTTTTAGGTGACAATATATAGCACCTATGCTATATTGTACCTGTGAATCAGTGGTGCCTGATCTATTACGAAACCGCAAACGGAAGGTGCCCTGTTGTGGAGTACCTTGGCGCCCTCGAAACTAAAGAAGCTACTCGCATAACTTACGACCTCGACCTTTTAGAGTCGTTTGGCTTGGGACTAGGGGCGCCCACATTAGAAGCATTCGCGGTAAACTGTGGGAGCTGCGCGCCACCGGGCGGACACAGCACAGGGTTTTTTACTTCGCCGCGTCGGAGAAACGCCTGGTGTTATTACACGCCTTCACCAAGAAGACAGTAAAGACGCCGCCAGTTGAGATTGAAACAGCCCTACG
This sequence comes from Actinomycetota bacterium, assembly GCA_018333515.1. Taxonomy (NCBI): domain Bacteria; kingdom Bacillati; phylum Actinomycetota; species Actinomycetota bacterium. The sequence goes on along the minus strand of JAGXSZ010000001.1, from coordinate 41,761 downwards.
AAGAATGAATGACTACAGGGAAAGGATGGAAAGTGAAACATAAAGATTACATTGCCGAAAGGGAGGCCCGGGACCCTGAGTTTAGGGAAGCACGCGAGGAGCTTAAACCCCAATATAAGTTTCGCCGAGCGATGATAGGTGCAAGGCTTGCTGCCGTACTGACTCAGGAGGAACTCGCCGAGCGCATGGGAACAACCCAATCGGCGATAGCAAGGCTTGAAAGTGGAAATCAGATGCCAACACTTGACACTCTTTTCAGACTGGCAACAGCGCTTGGTGTTGACTTCACCATCACGCCGGAGAAATCCCTGACGGCCAATCCGCACGAGGCAGCATAAGCGATATACATCCGCGAAGGGGTAGTTTGGATTTTAGCGTGAACTTTTCAGTGCTGAAAATAATTCTAAGCTTGCAAAACGAAAGCCTACATTTCATAAAACAAGGGCAGGGGGTGGCGTGATTATACTTAGTATTTGCTCAAGGGATTTACCTTACCAAGCCTTTAGCCCATCTATATATTCGGGATGCCTGGGCGACCATCGTTTCTACACCATCTTTCCTAATTGGCTTACTTTCATATTCCGCCTGAGTCTTCTTCGTTAAGATCTCAGTGATTTGTTTGATTTTGGTATCCAACTCGGTGACGTCTTTTAGGGGCAATGTCTTAAGGAGGTTTACAACCGTAGCATGATTTTCGCCTTTATGTCTGCAGCTAAGGAATTTTGCCGTAAGCGCATCGCAACTCGAAATTGTGGAGTGAACTGCGAGCACGGCGGCACCTTCATGATTGTTTTGTTTGAGCAGTTCTCTGGCGCCTTCAAGAAACCTTCTTGCTTTATTTATGAAGAGTTTTTCTTCGCCCGGATGTGTCGCCGCTGTCTTTGCTCCTTTTGCCAAAGATCTAGAACCTCCTCAAGGTCTTCTCCGTAAAGTTTCTTACCATAATGAGCTACTTCTTTTACGAGATTTAGACTCAATAGCTCATCGCAGTTTTTGCGCCTGTTGCAGTAAAAACTCATTATGTGAAGATGGTTACCAAAATGCTTACTTACTTCTTCTCTCACGGGATCCAATAACTCATCGAGTTTTGATTTATCGATGTCATCCTTGAATAGAAGAAATAGATCGATATCGCTATCAGGGCTCTCATCTTCTTTAACTATGCTTCCATAGAGGGATGCATGGATTAGTTTATTGCTTATGTCCTGGTTATCCCGTAACGCATGAGTTAATCTACCCTCAAGTTCTCGCATTACCGATTGTTCAGCTTCGAATAAAGCAGCTAACGGTTGATATAAGATATTGTTCTTGTTTAAAGAATAAAGATTGCTTCTTCCAACGTGTTTCACAGTAAGAATATCGCTACCTTCAAGCGCTTTTAAGTTTAGCCTGGAGGTAGCATGGGGAAGGCTGCTTAACCTAGAGATATGCCTACCTGTAAATTCACCGGGGAACTTAAAAAGCGTTCTAAGAATCTGAATTCTTGCCTCATTTGTAAACAATTGATCTAACGGTCGATTTATTTTCAAAGGATGCCTCCGCAACAATCATAACTTATGGCTATAATATTGTCCATATGATTAATATCGTAACCATGTGGACAATATTTAAACATAAATTGAATTCGTTATGACAAAATTGAGATCATCCGACAGTCGTGGCCGCCGATCGGCATATAAAAACGATTCCAACCCAGGTACCGGTCTTGAAAGATTGAATGTCGGGGTCAGACCTCGACAGCCTCCTCGAACAGCTAAAACTAATTCTTAGTGTCCCGTCATCGTGTCATTAATATATGCGCATGATGAGTCTGCCGTCACTATTGTCTTAATCTAAAAACTTAGCTAGGGAAGTAATCGGAGAGTGATAGCTGGTGTTATTGATAAAGTTCTTATTGAACAAGCAAAGGCCTATGGAACACGCACTTTTAGCAATGAACTCGCCCAATTTACCAACCACTTGAATCGAATTGAAGTAAGCCACTAATTTAGACGTATCTTTCAAAATCAACAAATGAGACTTCGCCCCTAGCTTCAACGAGGGAGGCGCAGTTCAGAAACGGTCGGTAGAGCGCCTGCCTTGCACGCAGGAGGTCATCGGTTCGAGCCCGTTATCCTCCACACCGAAACTAGAAGCCCTGTTAGAAATGCCAGAACTTCTGGTCTTAGTCACTACTGTCCGGTAAAGATTCCGGCCTAGGGGACGTTTCTACGGATATCGCACAACAAAGCCCGGAAGTCTTTTTCATTGAATATTAGAGCTATTACCGTTTACTTTCTAATCCTCAACCTCCCATTTTTATAAACGCAAAACTTGTTTAGAAGTTTATCTGAGTGCTCGTCTAATATCTTATTCATAATTTCGATTTTTTCGTCGGATTTCGCATCTTCAAGCCTTAACAGCAAAACCCCTCCGTGAGGCAACCTGGAATTAAAAACTAGCTCCCCAAAGTCCTTGTCCATCGTAATAACCATGCGGTTTTCAAAGACAGCCACTTTCAGTATTTCTTTGTCGAGCATACGAGGGTCTATATCTCTTATGCTTTTTAAGTCGTACCCCTGATCTTTAAGCCATTCTTCTAACCTTTTACCTACTCCCACATCCACTAAAAACTTTAAGTTTTTGTACTGCATCCTTAAGCGCCTTTGCCAATTTCAAAAACTTGCTCCTCGGTTACTAGCTCAGCAGCGTAGAGTAAAACAGCTTTAATATCTTCAGGCTCTAATTCAGGATAGTCGTCAAGTAATTCCTGAGTGGAAATTCCACTAGCTAGTGCTTTTAAGATTTGCTCAACAGTAATTCTTAAACCCCTTATGGTTGGCTTGCCAACCATAAGGTCGGGGTTGATAGTGATTCTTTCCAGTAGCTGCTGACCATTCATCTCTTTACCTCTTCTGTCTTTATGATGGAGAATTATGCGTAAGTTTTACTTAAGAAAGCGTTTCCTTATGTATACAAAAGCTTTAATTTTATACTAGCTTTTGTAAAAAAATAAGACAATAGGCGAAGGACCTCTGGCTTTCTGAAGTATCCGGTTACCGGTTCAAATTGTGAATTTGTGCCGCTTATCTTGTTAGTAAGATTTGATCATACTATAATTGTTAAACAAACGCATGCCAAACGATATATATTCTTCTTTTGAGGTAGCGATATACCGCAGCCTTACTTATTAAGGAATAAATCTATGGTTAAAGTTCAGATGCTAGGAAAGTTTGCCATATTAACTCAGGATGGCGAAGTTACGATTCCTGCCGGGAAGGTACGCCAACTCGCTGCATATGTCTTCTGGAAGCAAGGTGAATGGGTCAGGCGCGATGCGCTGCGCGGTATGTTTTGGGGTGACGTCGATGAGCAAAGGGCGGCGGGCAGCCTGCGCACCGCACTCCATCACTTAAGGCAAGCCCTTAATAAGGGTGGTGCTCCGCAGGATGTCTTGGAGATACACAGGGATGCGGTGCGTGTCCCTTTAAAGCGGGATTTTAGCTCCGACGCGTCGATCTTCGAAGCTCGGGCCATGGAAGAGGTTCATGGGGATACACCGGATATCAAGTCTCTGGTGGCGGCGGCCGGCATTTACCGGGGAGACTTTCTTGAGGACATGAACGAGGATTGGTGTTTGGCTGAACGCAGGCGCCTCTCCGATATCCATGCCGGGGTACTGCGAGAACTGGTCCAACGTCTTGCTGTTTCAGGTCTGAATCAGGTAGCCGTCTCGTATGCTCATCGTTGGCTTGCCATAGATCCGTTGGATGAGAGGGCGCACCGGTCCCTAATGCGTCTCTATGCCGCTATAGACCAACCGACCCGCATAGCGGAACAATTTGAAAGCTGCCGGCAGATACTAGATGTGGAGCTGGGTATCCCCCCGAGTGAAAAGACAATAAGCTTATATAAGAAGATAGGCCCAGATCTAAACGATTATTCTACTAGATCAACTGGCGGTAGTCGGCACAACGAGCTCCATCGGCAAGAGCTTAAGTCTCATAAAACCGAGCGCCTCTCAGATGATCCGCTACGCAATGCCAGCTTTCTTCTGGTATATGGTGAGGATAAGGCCCTGCAGGGCGATATCGACGAAGGTATGAAAGCGCTTGAGAAAGCGTTATCTATATATAAGCGACACGGGGATAGAAAGGGCGAGGCGCAGACCCGGCTGATTATAAGCGGTGCTCTTTTGTTTACGCCGGTGGAACCCAAACCCGGTAAAGCACTCGCATATATCGAGCCGGCACTTGTGTATTATCGTGAAGGCGAACAACCGTCTGACCTGTGTCGGGCGCTGTTGCTTGCGGCTGACGCCAATTGGCAGGTCGGACGTTTTGGCAGGGCAGCAACTTTGGCACATGAAGGTATGGGTCTAGCGCAAGCGTTTAGCGACAGGGGATCAGAAGCCAGGCTCTCTTTAATTCTTGGGTTAGCGCTTAGAGATCAGCATCGTCTGCAGGAGGCAAAGGCGGCATTTGATAAAGCCATTCAGTCTTTAACTTACTTTACGGACGCCCAGGACATTCAAAGAGTTATTTTCGAGCGTGCGCTTTTGGCACACTTAATGGGAGAGCGGCTGGTGGCAGAGCGATTCTTACGCGAGACGCTCGCCATAATCGGCAAGGTCACACCTTCGCCAAAGGTCGAGCAGCTCGAATTTGTGGCTCGCGCAAATTTATCGTTCACGCTATACCTCATGAACGAGCGGGACGAAGCGGTGGCGCTATGTCCGCCCCCTGAAGCAGGGAAGTACAGCCCAGGACACCTGGGGTTATTAACTTCACTTGTTCTTGCGGATTCGAACCCTGGGGCGTCCGTAAAGGTTTTAGAGGAGTGGCTGAGAGGTAATATTTCGCAACTCCCGTCGTATTATGTTGAACCAACAATTGTGGTAATGGTGTGGCAGTTGCATGGCTTTGGCATGGCCAAAGAAGCGGCGCGATGGGCGGCGGTAGGAATACGCTTCGCGCGCGCCAAAGGCTGGCCCCGGTGGACGTCGCCGTTTTATAGCTACCGGGCATTAGCCCTAGCCCGGATGGGGCGACTGGAGGCCGCAAGTATCTGCATTCGCCGGGCTGAAGAGAATGCAGATGAGGCTTGTTATTCTACGCCGGCCTGGGTTGCATGGGCTAATGGTCTAGTTTCAAAAGCGAGGGGAGACATCGATTCCGCGACCCGGTATTTGAAGCAGAGTATAGACTTATTCAACCACATGAACGATCGCTTTCGTGCGCGACAGGTCGAAATTGATCTGCGGGAATTGCCCGCAACCACCCTAATTACCTAACCCTCCTTAGATGTCCACATGTGCCCGATGTATGGCCGGGCCATGCATAACGTTAAGCCTCAGCACAACTACTACAGCATCACACATGCATTGATTAGAACTTGTCATTCTAAGGGAGCGACAGCGACCGAAGAATCTCAAGCTACAGCTCAACGCAGCATGTATGAGATTCTTCGTTTCGTTCAGAACGACAATTCATAAAACATGTGATGGAGCACTACATGCCGGACTTATTTTTGAAAAAATCAAAAACTCGCAGCACAAAGATATCATTTTTAACGATTATTTAACGATAGCTTGATATCCTAGCAGTCAATGGCTATTTGCCTAGATAACTGAGCCCTAATGATTTAGGATGATTCAGCTTATTCAGGTCACACTAAATGATTGGGTAGCAATGAAGGCATGTCTCTATGTGGTCACTTGGACATGCTGGAGCTAGTAGTGAAACCGACCCTCAAGTTTTAAGGGTCGGTTTTTGTATTTTATAGATAGAAATAGAAGGATCGAAATAGCATCAAAGCGTTTTGTAAAGGAGGGTTCGCTAAGCAGATTCATATAGATAAGGGCTTTTAGCTCAGCTAAGGGTTGCAAGCCATGTAGTTTTAACTTTAAGGAGGACCATAAATGAATGGAAGAAGTAAGTTAAAAGGGAGGGTAAGATACCGCAAGCTACTTGCAGTTATCACAATTCTCTCCATGTTAACCGGCATCCTACCCGTCTTTCCCGTCTACGCCGGTATCGATCATACCGCCACCAATGTCGCTGAACTGGATGCTGCGCTGGCAGGGGTAGGCGCTGGAGAAACCAGGACTATTAAACTGCTTGCCGATATAAATTACAACCAGGGCATCAGCATCACCGAGGGCAGAAACATCATTTTTAACTTGAATGGTTTTAATCTGAATGTCACTAATAGCGGTGGTGAGGGGCTTAAGGTAACGAGCGGGAGCGTTGGCTATTCCGGAGCGGGCGCGTTCAACGTCACCGGTACTTCCTGCGGGGTGAGCGCCAACGGCAGTAGCGCCTCGGCAACTGTGACCAACGCTACGGCAACCGCAGAGGGCGGAAATGGCGCAGTTGCCATCAACGGCGGAAGCATTGTCGTCAATGGCAATGCGCAGGGCGGATACAACGGAGTCAGCGTCGCCAATACCGGCAGCATGGCTGTTGTCAACGGCAACGCCACCGGTATTACCGCTTCCGACAGCAGCGGTGCAAGGGCCAGCCATGGCGGAAGCGTCACCGTAAATGGCGGTACTGCACAGGGCGTGATGTATGGCGCTTATTCCAACGGTAGCGGCAGCCTTATCACGATCAACGGCGGTGATGCCATCGGTACCGGTCCCTACAGCCACGGTGCGCATGCCGAGATAGACGGAAGCATTCGTATAGACGGGGATGTACAGGGCACACAATACGGCGTTGTTTCCGGTATCGACACCTCTGTTGTCGTTACCGGCAATGTTACGGTAACCGCTGCGGCGAACGGATTCGGCGTGTATGCAGAACGCGGAGGCAGGATTGAAGTTGGAGGCAATGTCGTGGCAAACGGCTCCAGCCTGGGCGCGTATGCCACCTACAGCGAGATTACGATTGACGGTGCAATCCTGGCGACAAATTATATAAAGGTTTATGATCATAGCACTGAAGCATTTGTTTATAAGGACGGGAGCGCGGGCAGCCGCACAATTCCCACAACCAAGGCCGGCTATTATACCTATTCCGAAGGCACCAGCATCGTCTGGGTCAAGGAAGAATTAACCATCGAGCCTGCTCCTAACTATATTACCACCAACTTTGACAGTATGTTCATGTCCCCCGGACAGTGGCCCCAGATTTCTGTTACAGCTTTTTATACAGGCAGTAACAAGGAGGTTACCGGTGACGCTGAATTTGTTAGCAGTGATACCGGTGTGGTACTGGCCAGCCATACCGACCCCAACTACCCCGACAAGGATGGTAACGGTTGGACCCTGGCTATAGCCTCCGGTAAAGCCACTATTACTGTTAGTTATGGCGGTAAGATAAAAGAAATCCCTGTAACAGTTATCGATAAGACAATTGAACCAATTTTTAACGGTTATTCCCCCGGCGATACGCCAGGTACTTACATAGCCAACTGGGGCTATAAGAACAACAATACCTTTGAAGTCTCTGTGTCGGATGAAAACTCCTTTTTCGATTTGCCTCCAACCGACACCAGAAAACCTATCACTACTTTCAGCCCTGGAGCTGTCGATGATGCCTTCCAGACAGAGTTTACCGATGATCTAACCTGGACTATTAAACAGCCTAACGGTGTCGAGTATAATGCTACAGCGGCGGCCAGCATTTGCGAAATCGACGGCACGGGCTATACAACGCTGGACAACGCGCTGAACGCGGTGCCGGAAGCCGGGGCAACGGCGACCACGATAAAGTTATTGCAGGATATCAATTATATCGGCGGCATCACGGTGGCTAATAAAAAAATTACCTTTGACTTAAACGGCAAAACGTTGTCGGTTGACAGCACGGCGGAAATAGGACTGACTGTTACAAACGGCAGTGTAATCGATATAACAAACCCCGGCGCATTCAATGTTACGGGCAGTAAAACGGGGCTGTATGCTTACAAATCAACCGTTAAAGTCACCAATGCCAATAGTGGTACGAATTTCGGAGTTAATGCCAGAGATAATAGTGATATAACTGTGACAAATGATGTAACATCGGCTTCATACATGGCTGCGTCTGCCAGCGGCGGAAGTAAGATTAGCATAGGAGGTAATGTTTCAGGCGCTAATTATGGTGTTTACGCCCAAGACGCCGGCACTGACATTACAGTTACAGGAAACGTTTCAGCGACTAATTATAGTGGTTGTGGCGCTCATTCCAGGGGTGGTGCAACTGTTACGATTCACGGCAATGTCACTGCAGCAGGCAGTAATAGTACAGGTGCAAATTTAAATACAGGCGGAACATTAACCGTTGACGGCATCATTACCGCCCAAAGTTATATTAAGTTCGGAACAGTTGTAAAGACTGCAGCGGATATAACGACCCCCACCACCAAGGACGGCTACAGCACTTATACCGATGGCACCAGCACCGTCTGGGTCAAGGAAGCTGCTCCGGCGGACACCACCCCGCCTAGTGTTCCTACAGGCTTGGAAGTGACTGACCGTACCACATCCAGCATCACCATCGCCTGGGATGCTTCCACAGACGCCGGCGGCATCGCCGGCAATGATATTCAAATGAAGCAGGGCAGCGGCGGCACTTATTCCATCGTTGGATCGACCGGCGGAGATGAAACCGGGTTCACGAAGACCGGTTTGAGCGCTTCTACAACCTATTATTTCCAGGTGCGGGCCAAGGATGAGAATGCCAACGTCTCGGATTGGTCCGCTGAGATAAGCGCCACCACCAGGAGCAGTGAGGGCGGCGGGATATCGGTTCCTTCAGCCCCGCTCAACCTGAGGCTCGCATCGAACGAGGACGCGATCCATCTGGTGTGGGATCCGGTGAAAGAATCCAACATCAAGGGCTATCACATCTATCGCAGCGAGAAGGGCTCAAGCAGCACGCCAATGCGCTTGACAGAAGAGCCTCAAAAAGACGTCCAGTTCAAAGACCGTTCTGCCACGACCGGAACAACCTATATCTATTACGCTATTGCGGTTAACAACTACGGGTGGGAGAGCCTGAAGTCGAACACCGTAGAAGCCGCCCTTGCCGTACGGGGCATCTTAGCTATGTCAGACGTCCCATCCAACGCGTGGTATAAAGATTACGTCGAGAAGCTTCTTTTAAAAGAGGTTCTCGATGGCTATACCGATGGCGCGTTTAGGCCGAATGGCAAGATAACGAGAGCCGAGTTTGCAAAGATGCTTGTGCTTGCCATGGGGTGGGAGGTAAAGAACCCGGATAAAACATCGTTCCCAGATGTGGCGGAATCTTCCAGCGCGTACGAGTACATCGAGACCGGTGTGGAAAAAGGCGTTCTTCAAGGCTACAAAGAAGACGGCACCTTTAGACCCGATCGCTTTATATCCCGAGAGGAAATGGCAAAAATCATAGCCATGACACTGTCTCTTCCAGAGGCCGAGGCCACATTTAAAGACATCGATACATCCTGGGCGAAGGAGTTCATTAAGGCTTGTGCTAAAGCCGGTATTATCAACGGCTATCCGGGGGATAATACCTTCAAGCCGAAAAACCATACGACCAGAGCTGAGGCGGCAGCGATGATCGCCAGGATGCTTAAGGATTAATCACTTCAATTGATAAGCGATAAAACAGGGGGCCTAGAAAGGGCCCTCTATTCTAACTGATGGAAGGGAAGGAGATTTTAAATTGAAAACAAAAAAAATGCTAATCATGTTTATTGCCCTGGTTTTTGTGCTTGCACTATTGTCCGGCTGCGGTGACGCACCGAAAAGTGAGAATACAAGTCAGCCGCAGGCCGGCAATGAGGGCCAATCGACAGCGTCCACACCGAAGGCTGAAACGCCGCAGAAGGAGGCCAAAGTTTCGATTGTTCCTCCCGCTGGCTGGAATACGGTGCAAGGCTCGACCGTGGCGGTACAATACTTGAAAAACGGCGCCAGCTTTATGGTGGTGGAAGACAACTTTAATCAGGGCAAGACCCTGGAAGATGTTGTTAAAGAAGCAAAAGCCGCTATAGATGGCGAGTTTCAAGATATTAAATACGAAGGTGAGACGGAGGCCATAACGGTTGACGGCAAGGATGCCCGGAAATTCTTCTTTACATCCAAAGCATACGGTATACAGATGAAATATGAATATGTCTATCTTTTTGTTGGCGAATCGCTTTATCAGATTACATTCGGGGATGCGGCGAATACGTTTGACTCGCTTGCCGCAGATTACGAGAAAATCCTTTCAGATATTCGATTCCAGTAAAATTATGCGACTTTTTGAAGAGCTATGGTTTTGAAATGAATTTCACATATGCAACAGCACAAAGCGCTATAATAGCCATCAAGTAGAAGGATTCTCGCCGAATGCGATCTTTCCAGGGAAGAATTCTTAGAACTGCTAAGTTAACACCCCATCCTTTCGGCTAGTAGCCCTCCAGTCATACCCCTAAATAGGCACCGTGCTACCACACGGTCACTATATCTAAAACCACAGGTAAGAGCAGTATGCGCTAGGGCATATAAAATGTGCTTTTTCTAATGGCGTTTATCGTTAATTCCGCTGGGCAATAGTCTCTCTAGCTTTAGTATTGCGCGATATCGAAGAGGGGAGATGGCGGTCGATGACTAAGTTACGTTTTTTGGATGCGCGCTTACAGCGTTATGCGCGCAAAGGTCGTTTAGCGATATTAACCATATCGTTTGTCTTATGTGCGATGGTAGCCACAGCTATAGCCGCATCCGGCGGAGGGTCGGGAGGGGTGCTCGCATCATCGGTGCCGGAGACGACCTCGACGCCGTTTGCTCTGGCCGACCTTACGGCGGACGCCGTAATCGGGTTCAATTATATGCCGGAGACGACCGCCACAATCGAGATCTATGACGGGGTATTAAAGACGGGGACAGCGGCGGCCCGTACAAATAAGGATGGATATTTCGAGGCGAAACTCGGGGGTTCCGGTATAGACATCAAGAACGGCAATCGTGTAGTCGTAAAAGCGGGCAAGCAGAGTACCGTCTTTACGACGAATCTTTTCGCCGCCGCCGATTTCAATCCCGGGGTCGTCTCGGGGAAGACCGATGGCGGGAGCATTGTTTGCCTCACCGTTAGACCCGCGGATTCGAATGTTGATACCCATACCATCACCAATGCCGATAGCTCAGGCTCTTTTAGGGCTATTTCAAATTTTAGCCTAAACGACCGCATATGGGTCTCCTCGCTCCATCCCAACGGCAACCTGACGCAAATGGAGCTTATCTTCGGCACAGCGAGCCGAGCGCTTTTTCAACCGATTGTCTACGCGGGGGATACGACTAAAACGGCGGGGGATACGACTAGAACGGCCGGGGTTATCGAGATAAGAGAGATCAAGCCGACTTCGCTCACCTCTACGACTACTGCAAACGAGGTGACGGTAAGGCTTCTCACCCCCGGCGTGACCTTCGCGTCGGGGCCGAACGCGACACCCTTGAGACTTCAGCTCGCCGACCCGAAGGCGCTCTTGTCGGAGGGTAACACCAAAGCCACATGGCGTGTAAGTCAATCGACCACCACCACGGCGGGGAGCATCATTCTTAGCGACATTGAATATAATGTCGGTACATCGACGGCCTCCGGGCCGGTCGAGCTTAAGGTCGGGGGCAGCGCCGGCGTGACATCGGAGACCGTAAGCAATGCGAGGGTATTTCCTTCATCGAGCAAAACGAATTTCGACCTCGCTATCAAGGTTGTAGATACCGCTACCCCTACCGGCGACTCTTTAAATGGTGCCAGGGTGAGAATCCTCAAAGGCGACGGCGTGTTCACGCAGCAGTACAATCCGACTTCCGGGTCGTTCCGATTCGACCTGCCCGCCGGGGAGTACGGCATCTATATAACGCGCCTCGGCCACGAGGCCATTCGCACAACGATTGACCTTACCGAGAATACAGCGACCGTCTTCGGGCTTAACAAGACCGATATAGGCGTAATGGTCCCCGAAGGTGCCGCCAACATCGCTTTTGAGCAAATCGAGTCACTGCTGCAGGATATGGGCTACCGGGTGTCGGTCATTACCGAAGACGACCTCGCGGACGCCGGGCGACTGAAAGCTAATCTCAAAGCGCTCTTTATCAACTCATCGAGCGTAGCCTTTTCAAGCGGCAGTGTCTCGGCAATCAAAGAGTTTGTCGAGGACGGCGGCTCGCTCTATATATCGGATGCATCATTTGGCTTGATGAACGCGGCCTTTCCGGGAAAACTCACGTTTAAGGCCAATCCGTGGATTACGGTCGCGCAGAAAATCAATGCGCGCGTCGAGGACGGCGGCTTTGCGGATTACCTAGGACTGACCAGCCCGGCGAATTTGACACTCGACTTCAGTAAAATTGCGCCGTGGGTCTCAATCGATAAAGTTGCACCTGAGGTGGATGTTTATGTTTCCGGCAATATCAAAACAGGCGCAGGCGGCTCAACCGTCCTCAACAATAAACCTCTGGTTGCGGGTTTCAACGAGGGGCTGGGACGCGTCCTCTACACCAGCTATTACGCAAACCCTGAAAACGGCGCGCTCGACGAAAACGGCCGCAAACTTCTCACCTATTGTGCTCTGAGCACGCTCGCGGGACGAGAGATAAGCGCTATGCAGGCTAACCTTAAGGCTGAAGGTTATGCTGTGGAGAAGATAAATGTCGGCCGTTTAAGCGCCGGTGAGACATCGACGGCTTGTGGAATAAACATAGGCGCGGCTAAAGATGTAAAAGCAAGATTGGCCGTGCAGTCGGGCGAATACGTGTTGAGTGTGTTGCAGCCTGACGGCAAGTTACATGCGGCAACCGCGAAGAACTCGTCTTTAGCCACCGTCTCTGTTACGAACGCGCCGCCCGGAGAATGGAAATACTGGGTTCAGGCGAACGATGCTGGCAACGGTTTACCATATGTTATCGGCATTGGGGTCAGACCGACGCCGCCGCCGCCGGTTAAACCCGGTCCAAACACGGGCGGCGGCCCCTCCGGCGGCAGTGGCGGCCCTTCGGGCGATGACAACGACACACCCCCGGCGGTTTTGCCGGAGCCGATCGGTTTGAAGGCCGAGGCGGGTAACGGAAAGATAACACTTACCTGGAACACCGCAACCATGCAATCGTCGGCGCCCCGGATAGCCGGTTACAATATCTACCGGGGAACCGAGGCCGGCCTGGTGGCGCGAATCAATAGTTCGCCGCTGACGACGACATCATATTCCGACACGGCGGTCGAGACGGACATCACTTACTATTATTGGGTGACTACCGTCGGCTCAGACGGCAAAGAGAGTGCGCCCTCCGACTACGCGACGGCTTCGCTCACCGCGGTCTTGCCCGACCTTACATTTAAGGACACGCCGGCAGCCGCCTGGTACATGGCCTATGTCAAGAAACTGGTCACGGCGGGCATTATAGACGGGTATAGAGATGGGCGTTTCCGTCCGAATGCCAACATAACACGCGCCGAGTTCTGCAAAATAGTATTAGCCGCGTTGGGCGAGACCCCGCTGGGTGGTGCGGCGCCGTCCTTTAAGGATACCGGCGGGCACTGGGCGCAAGGCCATATCGAGAAAGCTAAATCGCTAGGCTTTATCGATGGATACAAAGATGGGCGTTTCCGTCCGAATGCCAACATAACACGCGCCGAGATATGCAAAATAGTAGCGTATGCAAAACAATATCGCCTCGGGGAGACCTTCAACGCGTTCCCGGACTGCAACGGGCACTGGGCCGAGATTTATGTCGCGACCGCTAAAGAAAACGGCGTGGTATCCGGTTTCCCGGACGGCACATTTCGCCCGTCGGCCAACGCAACACGAGCCGAAGCAGCCAAAATGATAGCGGTGATGATGGAATAGCAGGGTTGAGCGCCGATAACAGTGCTTCGCCCATAGATGGTGATAACCGACTCTGAGCGGGTAGTCCTTAACGCGTATCCTTATTAAAGCCCCCCGAATATGCGGCCGATACAAACATATGGGTTTATTTGACAGTTCTCATGTTTTTGATTGGCGTAAATCGGCTTTTCCGGGGGCTCACATGCATCGAAAGAGACTATCGCTTACCATCGCAGCAATCTGCGCTACGGTGCTGCTGTCGATCTCGTTTACGGCAAACGCCGTCTCAAGCGGGAGCATATCCGGCAAGACGACCGCGGCCGGAACCGGAACGGCGATTCAAGGCATGTATGTCGAGGCCATGCCGGTCGATGCGACCGGTAATTTTGACCCCGCGAGGAGCGGCACCTATAAGACTTTCACCGACTCCGCCGGCGCCTACGCGATAGGGGGGCTTCCGGCGGGAGGCTATAAGGTAATCATCAATGCCGCGCTCGCCCAAAACGATGACGCGCGCCAATATATATTCCAGCTCTATAACGGCAAGCCTACTTGGGATACCGCGAACGTAGTCGGGGTCGAAGGCGGTGTCGCCACCAATAACATCGACGTGTCGATGTACGTAGGCGGAAGAGTGACCGGCAGAGTGACCGGTGCGCCCGCGGCGACGGTCTTTGCCATACCGGTGCTCAACAGCGGCCTTCTCGATGTCAACAGGTATATGCGCCAGGCTTCGATCGATGCTTCGGGTAACTATACGGTCATTGGTCTAGCGTCCGGCTATTATAAGGTTCAGGCCTACCAAATCGGCTATATGGACGCATATTATAATAGCAAGACGACATTCGAAACGGCCGACAAGATCTTTGTCGGCGCCCCAAACACCGTGCCCGGCATCGACTTCACCATGGTCGTCGGTGAGAGCGGAGGCGGACCGGGCGGCGGCGCCGGCGCGGACGGCCCTGTCGGTGGCGGAACCGGCGGAGGAGCAGGCGGCGGCGGAGGCGGCGGAGCAGAGCCCGGAGGCAAACCACCGACGCCGACCGGCTTAAAAGCCTCGTATAAAGAGGGCAAGGTTACGCTTACCTGGAATCCGGTGACCGCGACCGGCCTCACCGGATATAATATCTACCGTGCCGAAGACGTCAAAGCGGCGGGCGCCAAGCTCAACTCGGGCGATGTCGGTGCGGCAACGTATGTCGATGGGACGGTCGAAGGTTTGAAGACCTACTATTATTACGTGACGGCCGCAGCTGGCGGGTCGCTCGAAAGCGACCCCAGCGTCAGGGTAGCGCTCGTCATCGATGAGCTGCTCGAGCCGGTGCTCTTCAAGGACGTCGGACGCGAACACTGGGCCTATGCCTTCATCGGTCGCCTGGCGGCGATGAAAATAGTCGGCGGCTACAGCGACGGCACGTTTCGCCCCGGCAATAGTGTGACCAGGGCCGAGTTCGCGAAGATGATAGTCGTCGCCTCGGGCTGGACGCCGGCGACTCCCGCTTCGCCGTCCTTCAAAGATGTCCCGGCGAGCCACTGGGCGTACTCCTACATCGAGACGGCGAAAGCGCGCGGTGTTATCGGCGGCTATCCGGGCGGCGTCTTCAAACCCGGAAACAACATCAAGCGGGCCGAGATATGCGCGATGGTCGTCCGCTCACAAACATATCCTGTCGATAAGAGCGGCACCGGGTTTACGGATATCGACGCCAGCCATTGGGCTTACGAGATGGTAATGACCGCCAAGAACAAGGGCATCGTCGGCGGCTATCCGGGCGGCGTCTTCAAGCCGGACGGTCTCGCATCGAGGGCCGAGGCGAGCAAGATGATTTATTCGGTTATCCAATAATAATGTGGTATCTTTCTAAGCAGGCAACCGTTTAACTATTTATATGTAGCAAGATTTGGAGCCTAGACCCCAAAAAGGAGAACCCATGCGTCACAGCGAATATCGAATCAAGAGAAGTGCTTGGCGAATTAGAAGAAGCGCTTTACCGCTATTTTTTTCCCTCTGTCTTTTATTCGCTTTTGCGACCCAGGCGGCGGCGGCCACGGTAATTCCTATCGTCTTTCCGGTCAACGGGGAATGCGGTTTCACCGATACCTTCGGCGCCCCGCGCGGCGGCGGCACCCGCACGCACGAGGGCACCGATATCATGGCGGCGAAGATGACCCCGCTCGTAGCCGCGGTAGACGGCGTCATTTCACGGCTCAACAACGGCGAGCAGACCAGCACCGCCAACGGCCTCCCGTACTACAACCTCATGCTCAAGGGCGACGACGGCAACGCCTATTATTATGTCCATCTCAACAA
Source organism: Actinomycetota bacterium (assembly GCA_018333515.1). Lineage (NCBI taxonomy): Bacteria > Bacillati > Actinomycetota > Actinomycetota bacterium. The sequence goes on along the minus strand of JAGXSZ010000001.1, from coordinate 25,689 downwards.
CGACACGCCCGGCACCGACGACGGGATGGGCGGGCCGCGGAACGCCTATGCCCCCGGGATAGTCAACGGGTCGAGGGTGGTAGCAGGGGAGCACATAGCATACGTGGGGGATAGCGGGAATGCCGAGGAATCGAGTCCGCACCTCCATTTCGAAATTCACCAGGGCGGCTATAAGAATCCAATTAATCCGTATCCGTCGCTGATGGCCGCCAAGGCGGGCCTTTTCAAAGACATCGGGACGGACGATTGGTGTTTTCAATACGTTTTTTCGCTGGTCAAGAAAGGCGTGGTTAGCGGCTATGGCGACGGGACCTTCAAGCCGACGAGCGCGGTCACCAGAGCGGAGTTTATAAAAATGGTCGTCACGGCGAACGGCATCGATACGCTTACCGCGCATAATGGATATTTCCCCGATGTCTCATCCGCGCATTGGGTCTCGCCTTACGTCGAAGCCGCTAAAGCATTGAACATAATCAGTGGTGACGCGGCCGGCAATTTCAGGCCGGATGTGATTATAAACCGCGCCGAGGCGGCTAAAATCGTCGTCAATGCCGCAAACGCCAACGAGAACGCCTCCGGAGAACTCTTCTCGGACGTCGCATCGGACTTTTGGGCGTACGTGCCGATAATGACCGCGCGGAACTCCGGCATTATCAACGGATATCCGGACGGGACGTTCCGGCCGGTCGGCGGCGCCAGTCGAGCCGAGTCCGCCAAGATAATCTTTTCGATAAGCCCGTAACTGTTGGCGAGTCGAGCCCGTTACAACAAGCGAGCGGTCTATAAGTAGGCGCTTGCACAATAAGTCAAGGGCTTTACTATTTGTGAGAACTATGCAATCCTTAGACTTGCATGCAATCCTTATACTTGCTGAAAGAACAGACGTGTCAATAGTCGCAGTTTAAGACATACTTATGGAAGCAGCCGTTTTCACAGCAAAGGAGGATACGATTATTGATCGAATAATCACCGCTTTGGTCATGATGCTCATCTTATCGATTGCCGCACCGGCTACCTCTACCGCTGCGACCTTCGAAGAGTTCGCGCTTCTCGATTTGATAAACGATTACCGGGCGGGCAAAGGCCTTGGAGAATTGGTTCTTTCGGAACGCTTGACGCAAGCCGCGGCCGGCCACAGCCGCGATATGGCCGCAAAAGATTATTTCTCCCACAAATCTCTGAGCGGCGCCGACTTTTCCGACCGGATAAAAGCGGCGGGTTATACCTATAATACCGCCCTCGGCGAGAATATCGCCGCCGGTCAATGGAGGGCGGCCGACGCTTTTGCGGCCTGGAAATCGTCGCCCGGCCATAATACCATCATGCTCGGTAAGGCCTATAAGGCGGTCGGGCTAGCCAGGGCATACGACGCCGACGCCAAATACCAATGGTACTGGACGGCCGATTTCGGCGGCGTGGTCGATGTCTCGGTACGCGCCGCGAAGTATTCCGAGGCCGACAATTGGGCCTATCAATATATCCAGTGGCTAATCAAGCAGGGCATGCTCTCGGGCTATCCCGACGGCTCGCTCCGTCCGGAAAACCCTATCACACGCGCCGAGTTCTCGACGCTGGTTGCGAAATCATTTAAAATAAGCGCCGGCGGGAGCAAAGTCTTTCGCGACACGAAAAGACATTGGGCCGGGGACTATATCGCGGCCCTCGCCGACCTAGGCTATATCTCGGGATACGGCGACGGCTCGTTCCGTCCGGACGGCCTTATCACACGCGCTGAGATGGTGAAGATGCTTGTTCAGGCCGGGGGGTTGCGGGCGCGGGCGGGCGCGTCGAGTTTTTCAGATGTCAGTGACCACTGGGCTCGGGATTATATTACGATAGCCGCGTCGAACGGGATTATAAACGGGTATGCCGACGGTACGTTCAAGCCCAACGCCGGCTGCCTGCGCTCGGAGACCGCTACCTGCGTCTATAGGATGGTAAACGACTAATACCACAGCAGCGCATTGTTTATCGCGCGCTCGCCCTTGTCCTCATTGGGGTAGTTGCGGACAGCTCCGTTGAAGTAGAGGGTGCTCGAGCCCCCGCCGTCGAGGTTCATGGCATCGACGGCGCCGTGATACTTCATCTCTTCGGCCAGCTCCGTTAAGGTCATCCCCACGCTATAGAAGCTCATCCGGCCGTCGACGACGAGGGCTATGAGGTTGCCCTGCGGGTCGATGCCTATCGCGGTTCTCGGATGCCGCTTCGAGACGATGCGCGACTCGAACCCTTCGTTTTCGACGCTTACCCGGCCATCCCTGACAAGACGCGGACCTCCGCCGATAGCTTTGGTGTCGTCGCGCCAGGACGGCTTGAGATTGAAATTGAGCCTGACGGTGGCGCCTATCCAAATGTTATTGGTCAGGAAGGTCTTGCCCGAGCCGATTCCCGAGAGGACTATCCCGTCGAGCGGGATGGCCTTGTTTCCCGTGCCGTACCTCACATCTACGACCGTTCCGATTATCTCGCTCCCCGGAGTAACCGTTTTATCGACTCGCAATTCGACTTCGGTGCCGTTGCCGTTGGTCAGTGTCGACGGACCGTAAAAAGGCGTATACGCGACTATCGTGTCCTTGGAGGGCACCATATCTCGCGCCTTGTTGACCCATGATATGACGCCGGTCTTCTCGACGCCGCTCGTCGTCTCGAAGGTAAGCGAAGCAACGAGGGACGCCCTATCTATAAAGGTACTCCGGTCGCCCGAGAAGCCGAAGTGCGACCGCTCGTTGATAGGGGAGGAGAGAATCTGCCCGTCGACGAGGAGCCCGCTGCAGCCGCTCTTGCCGTCGCTCGAGAAGAAATCGGCGTTAACGCCCGCTATGGCGTTTTTGCGTTTGGCGAGTGAACTCAGCTTTTCGAGACCGAGGAGCCGGTCTCCGCCCAGCCCCGGATTGGTAGCGGCCGCCGCGTATTTCGGTATTTTCAAGACATGAATACTGAAAGGCCCCGAGTTTTGAAAGCGGCGGTGTTTTTCGTACGTTATCTCATTTACCGTTGAGGTTTCGATGACAAAGTCTTTGCCGACGAGCGAACGGTATATGAGCGCGGCGGCCTCGGCTCTGGTGATGGGTGCGTTTGGGCGGAACGTGCCGTCCGGATAACCGGTGATTATGTAGTTCTCGGCGGCGGCCTCGATGTACGGTTGACCCCAATGGGCGCTCGCCACATCGGTAAAGGAACCGGTGCCGATACTCGCGAGGGAATAACCTTTTGCCTGGACGAGAATCTTCGCTACTTGCGCTCTGGTGGTGGCGTCGTCGGGACGGAATGTCTCATCGGGGAACCCGTTCATCCAGGTCGCTCCGATGGTTTTTGAGATAAACTGAGCCGCCCAGTGGTCACTGGATAGGTCGTTAAAATCTACAGAGCCGGTCGCTTGCTTGAGCAGAAACGCTTCGGAAAGAAGTTTTGCCAACTCGCCCCGGCGCAAACCGTCCGCCGGCCTGAACCGGCCGTCTTCGCCGCCCCTGATTATGCCGTGGTCGGCGAGCGAGAGAATCTGTTTGGCGGCCCAATAATCTTTATCGACGTCTGAAAAAGAGCTGCCGGGCGCGGCGAATGCCGCCGGCGTGAAGCTGAGTATTAGGGTTGCAAGCAGCGCTATCGCGGAAATAGTGCGCCTCATGATATCACCTGTTATTCGGGTTTTCTAGAATCCGGTCAGTCGTTTTCCTCGCGGCCGGTTGTCCGGCAGCCGCTTGGGCTAAACTTCGGGAAAAAAGGACTATTGCTGTTCACAGCGGTATGTGCCGGATACGGCAGATTGCTATGTCAAAAGACATGGTAACATTCTTAGACGATAAGTTCAATGATAAAGTTACGCAAATATGATACTAATAATGAAGGCGCCCTATTGCCTAGGGCCGTCTTTTGCCTTAACATTGGACTGCGATATATGTTAGAATCGTTACATTTATAGTTGCAGCTGTGTTACGTCGAAGTTTAGGTGGTTGATAGATGGGCTTTCCACATGGCGGGAATTTGCGCAAGACCGCAATCCTCGTTTGTTTCTTCCTGATACTGTCCTATCTCAGCTTGCCCGTCGCGGCGGTCGGAGCCAATCCCGCCGGCAACACCCGATACGCGGCAGGTGTGACCGCAAGCAATGGTGCGCACACGAAGAGCGTCGGCGCGGCCTCTGAGGGTGCCGCCAGGCCCGGTGAACTTCTGGTCCGCTTTAAACCCGGCGCCGACCGGGCGGCAGCCGAAGCGCTTCACAGAGAAGTCGCCGCCCGCCCGTTGTCGACTATTAAAAGACTCGATATCGTGCGCGTGGTTATCGAGAGCGGTGCGGTCGATGAGGCGGCCCACCACTACATGAATAGCGGCCTGGTTGAGTTCGCGGAGCCCAACTACAGAAGAAAAGCGACCAATTTTGTACCGAACGACCCGCTCTACGCCGACCAGTGGGGCTTGCCTAAGATAGGCATGGGCAAGGCATGGGAGTTAGCGGGGTCGGCTCAGACGCAGGTAAAAGTCGCGGTGCTCGATACGGGAGTCGATGCGAACCACGAGGACCTCAAAGATTCGCTGGCGATAAATACATCCAACGGCGGCAAGGTCTTAGGCAGACGCTTTTTTGTCGACGGGAGCGGAAAACAGGGGAGCGACGAAAATTTTACCGATGAGGTCGGTCACGGGACGCACATCAGCGGTATTATCGCGGCCAAGACCGGCAACGCGCTCGGGGTTGCGGGGATAGCCTCGACCGCCCGGATAATGCCGGTAAAGGTCTTGGACGATATAGGTTTCGGCGACGATGTGAGTATCGCGCTGGGCTTGATGTGGGCGGCCGACAACGGCGCGCGAATCATCAATATGAGCTTGGCCGGGCCGACGCCGTCGAAGACGCTCGGCGAAGCGGTCAGGTACGCGCAAAGCAAGGGCGCGCTTATTGTGGCGGCCATCGGCAACGACGGGAGCGGCGTCTCCAACTACCCGGCAGCCTATGAAGGTGTTGTCGCGGTGGGCGCGGTGGACAGCAAGGACGCTTGGATTCACAAGTCGAATTTCGGTCGGCACATCGATGTCGTCGCGCCCGGTCTCAATATTCTATCGACCTTTTTAGCGTCAAAATCATATGACGGAAAGGCCTACGAGGTGAATAGCGGCACTTCGATGGCGACCGGTTTCGTCAGCGGGCTCGCCGCGCTTTTGCTCGCCATAAACCCGGCGCTTACACCCGAACGTGTCGAGGGTATTATGAGCGTTAGCGCGGACGACCTCGGCGTCGCCGGCTGGGATCGCTACTATGGACACGGGCGCATAAATGCCGGGAAAGCCGTTCAGATAAGCACTATCGGCACGAAACCGGCGGTAGCGATTGTCTCCCCGGCGAACAACACGCAAATCACCAAATCGATTATGCCGGTTTTAGTCAATGCGTCCTCGACAAGCACCGACATCGCCTTCGTCGAGTTTTACCTTAACGGCGTTCGGCAAGGCACCGTTGCCGCGCCGCCGTATGTCTTCAACATCGGCACGGGCGACTTGTTCGGCAAGAATACGATAAAAGCGCGGGCTTACGACAAGAACGGCAATACCGCAAGCGCCGAGATAACCTGCTATAAGCAGACCTTCTCCGACGTGGGGTCGGAGTACTGGGCATTTGAGGACATCGAAATTCTCGCATCGGAAAAAGTCCTCGCCGGTTATCCGGGAGGTATTTTCATGCCCGCCAAGGCGGTCGGACGGGCGGAATTTGTCAAGATGCTCGTCGAATCACTCGGATTTTCGAAGAAATCCTCTTACAGCGGTTACTTCAAGGATGTTTCATCCGCGCACTGGTCGTGGCCGTATATCGAGGCCGCCTATGACTTGGGAATAATCAGCGGTTATGGGGAGAACGTCTTCGGGCCCGAGGCGCGGATAAAACGCGTGGAAATGGCCGCGATATTATTGCGCAGCGGGGTCTATTCTCTTAATTACTCGGGGACGGCCTTTAACGATGTGTCTCCCGGGCACTGGGGGTTTGTTTCGGTTATGTCGGCCCGCAACGCCTCTGTCATCACGGGTTACCCGGGGAATTACTTTCGACCGGAGCAGGCGATGAGCAGGGCTGAGGCGGCGCGGGTCATCAAGAACTCGTTGTATTAGCCTGAGCGGGCTATGGACTCCCAAGTTACACGGTCTTGTCTGTTTAAAGGTTGCCGGATGCGCCTGCCGACTGTACGGTGACGGTCCTTAGGTTGGTGTTCCAGGAGACCCGAGCACCGAGGCACTCGGCGATGAACCGCAAGGGGACGAAGGTCGCGCTCGCCTTCATCGACGGCAGGACATCTAAGATGACAGGTTCACCGTTGACGAGGGCTATGTTGTCGCCGATGGTAAGCTCGATGTTGATACCGTTGTGGTCAATGGTTATTAAATCGCCCGCACTATCCCATGCAACCGCGCCGCCGAGTTCCTCGAAGAACTTTCTAACCGGCACCAACGTGCGCCCTTGACGGATAAACGAAGGGGGGTCGGCGCAGAGCAATTTGTCGTTAATGTAGACGAGCAGGTCGTAATTGGGGTCGCGCGATACGAAAAACATGCTCTTGGGGTAGGCGATGAATTCTTGCGCGAACATCTTCCCGTACGGTCCGCCATCGACCGAGCCGATGCCGACGTGCGTATACTCTGCCTCCAGCATGTTCGCCTTGTGTGTCGGGCTCCCCATAAGCCCCTTGAACGCGGCCTCGACCGAGGGTGCGCCTGCGAGGTTCTCACCCGCAAGGAGCCATCCGTCGGATACACCGGACGCCAGAACCCGGTCGAGCAGAGACCCGGAGATCGGAGAATCATGGCTGAAGAAGTCGTGCGTGATCATCTCTTGGCCGTAGCGGCGGGCCATGAAGGTGAGTTTAGGGTCGATTTCGAGTGCCTTCAGGCCATTGGCGCGACGCTCTTTGTTGACGAGGTTGAGCATGTATTGCTCGTCGGCGGTTAGGCTGACAGCGCCCGCGGCTCCAACCGCCAGGGATGATATCAAGACTACCAGCGCCGCGATTAGAGCGATACGTGGCCGGAAACTCACTACAACCATCCTCTCGACTTGCCTTTTGCGAATTGTCCATGCTTTTCAGGGTATGTGCGCCGCATGCAAAACTTACGCCGCGCCGCCGGTTTTATCCGACGCGCGGGCGAATGATATAACTACGGTTATATATCGGTTCCAGAGGTGGCGACTTTAATGGGAGTTGGGAGCCGACAAAAACCACCCCGCATTTTTAGAGTTCCGCTAAAAAAAGGCGCAAAGTAAACCCTCTTTTGATAAGATTATTTAATCGAATGAACCGCCGACATGATCGCCGCAGTCTAAGGTAGTTATGAAAAAAGTACTGATTTCAGGATATTACGGGTTTGGCAATACGGGTGACGAAGCGATACTCTCGGCGATGGTCACGTCGCTCAGGAGCGAAGTGCCCAACGCTGAAATAACGGTGGCTTCGTACCGTCCTCTTGAGACAGAGGCCAGGTATGGAGTCAAAGCTATTCCGCGCTCGGTCGGTTCGGTGCGCCAAGCTTTAAAGAAGAGCGACCTTTTTATCAGCGGGGGCGGCGGGCTTTTGCAGGATGTCACCAGCGTGAGAAGCCTTGTCTACTACTGCTCGCTTCTTTTGCTGGCGCGCGCCGAGCGCGTCCCCATAATGATTTACGGGCAAGGAATAGGCCCGCTGAACAGATATTTCAGCAGGTTTCTCACCAAATTGGCGATATCGGGCGCGAACGTGATAGCGGTTCGCGACGAAGGCTCTAAAAAAATACTCCAAGAAATGAAAGTCCGTCGCGAAGTGGTCGTCACCGGTGACCCGGCGCTCCTTCTCAAGCCGGTACGGATGTCGAGGCTTAAAGGATTGGACCGGCCTGTCGTAGGTTTCGCCCTGCGGGCCTGGCGCGGCATAGAGTATGGGCGCTTAGCGGCGGCCGCCGACAGCATCAAGGCGCGCACCGGGTCGAGCATCGTGTTCATCCCGTTTCATACGAAGCGAGACGACTCGGTGGCCGAGCAGATAACGGCGCGGATGAAAGAACCCGCCACTATTATAAATGGAATCGAGCTGCCGTCGGAGGTTATGGGTGTCATCGGCGAACTCGATGTTTTGGTGGGGATGCGCCTTCACTCCAATCTCTTCGCGGCGCTTCAGGGCATCCCGTTTCTTCCGGTGGCTTACGACCCTAAGGTCGATGAATTTTCTAAAACCGTCGGCGCTCACGCATCTGTAGCCTGCCGCGACCTCGATGAGCGAGAACTCGTCCCCGAAGTAGAGCGGCTCTTGGCGCTCGGCGGTAATTGGGGCTATTCGATAGAGGAGGCGCGCGGCAGAGCGAGGCGGAACGCACTGCTCGCGAAGGAACTGCTCAAGGAGCGCTACATCCTGGGAGTTCGCTTCGACGCCTTCGAGATGGATGAGGCGATAGCGGCGATTGAGGACTTGATAGCCGAGCGTAAGCCGCATCTTATCGTTACTCTCAATGCCGAGATGATGGTCATGGCCAAAAAAGACGACGCGTTTAGGAAGGTTTTGCACGGCGCGCATCTCGTCGTCCCCGACAGCATTGGAATAGTATGGGCGGGTAAGCTGCGGACTCGTGTTCCGGGCATCGAAATGATAGAGGAAATGGCTAAAGTAGCCGTGCGCAAGGGCTACCGCATATACATGGTCGGCTCCGAAGAAGGAGTCGCGCAAGAAGCCGCGCTGAAATTGCGGGAACGTTACCCGGGCCTCAATATCGTCGGCATCGAGAGCGGCTATTTTTCGAGTCAAGAGGAGCCCGGTCTCATCGAGCGTATTAGACGGGCCGAGCCGGATATCCTGCTCGTCGGCTTGGGCATGGGCAAGCAGGAGAAATGGATTGCCGGGCATCTGCGCCGGCTCGGTGTCCCCGCGTGCGTCGGTGTCGGGGGGAGTTTCGATGTCATGGCCGGGCAGGTAAAACGCGCGCCCGAATGGGTGAGGAGCGCCGGCTTGGAGTGGCTCTACCGGTTCGTTCAGCAACCGACGAGATTCAAAAGGATTTTAGCGCTACCGAGATTCGTCTACCTCGTCATACGTGAGCGGGGCTTGATGTAGGCGCGTCTACGGTGAGTGCGCAGGCCGGAAGAGGGCGAGGAGATAATACATGAGCAAAGGCAGGGCGCTTGCGCTCTCGGCGGGCATAGTGACCATAGCGACTCTTTCGGGCCGGATATTCGGCTTTGCGCGCGAGATGGTCATTGCCAACAAGTTCGGCGCCTCCGCTGAAACCGACGCGTTTATCGTCGCGTTCACCATACCAAACATCATATACAGTCTCGTCGTCATGGGGGCGCTGAGCGCCTCGTTCATACCGGTATTTAGCGGGTTGCTCGCCAACGACGACGAAGAAGAAGCGTGGCGCCTGGCGCATACGATTCTCAACCTCTTATTGATTGCGTTCGGTCTTATTGTGGCGGCATTGATGGTCTTCGCGCCGCAGGTAGTCCTTTTGGTATCCCCGGGTTTTGGCTCCTCGGGTGAACAGTTAGCGTTGGCGTCGAGCTTGTTGCGAATTATGGCCCCGGCCCTCGTATTCCTCGGTATATCCGGGCTGATGGCGGGGACGCTAAATTCATATAACCATTTCGCCACGCCGAGCCTGGTCGCGCTCGTGCAAAACGTCATCATGGTCGCGGCTATTATCTTTCTGGCGAAGCGGATGGGTATCTACGCCGCCGCCATCGGGTTTCTTGCGGCTTCACTTTGCCAAGTGCTAATTCAGCTGCCGGCGCTGTTGAAACGAAGATTGCCGTATCGGGCGGTGCTCGATTTGCGAAGCGAGCGGGCAAAGAGCGTCGCCAAATTATTCTTGCCGGTGCTGGCCGCGCTAGCCGCCGGTCAGTCGAATCTTATCGTCGACAAGTGGTTTGCGTCGTTTCTCGAGACCGGCAGCATATCGTATCTCAATTACGCGTTCAAGGTAGGCAGCCTACCGTTGAACACGCTCGTCGCGGCAATCGCCATCGTCTTGTTTCCGACGCTTTCCCGGCAGGCCGCGACGAGGGATATGGAAGCGCTGCGCGATACGATTTCGCTCGGTGTTCGCATTATCGCGATGGTGGCGGTGCCGGCATCGGTCGGTCTTTTTGTCTTAAGCAAACCGATTGTAGGCCTGTTATTCGAGCATGGGGCGTTCGGGCCGACCGCGACGGTCGCGACGGCGACGGCGCTTGCCGCGTACTCGTTCGGCTTGGTCGCCATGGGCCTTAATATGCTGCTCATCCGGTCGTTCTACGCGCTCCATGACGGTGTGACTCCGCTCAAGGCGTCGCTCGTCTTTATAGTCTTGCTGATAGCGCTCGACATAGTTCTTGTCCGCCCGTTCGCGCACGTAGGCCTCGCTCTCGGCTACACAATCGCCGTGAGTGTCATGGCCTTGGTTATGCTCGGCGCGCTTAGAAAGCGCCTCCAGGGCTTGGACGAGGCGAAGCTGCTGGTCTCGTTCGCGAAGACCTCCTTGGCGGCGGTAGTGATGGGGGTGGGGGCGTGGTTTACGGCATCTTACCTGGGCGCGACGCTTGCCGGCGGTACTAAGCTTGCCGAGTTGACGGTCGTAGGGGTTGCGATAGGCGTAGGCGCTCTTTTATATCTCGGTGTCCTGGTTTTGGCGCGGGCCGAAGAGATAACGATAATCCGGCGGCTGATTAGCGGTAAAATCTCCGGCAAACAGGTCGCCGCGGACAACGCTTAAGGGAGTATGTGCCCCGGCGGCGGGTTGACAATCAAACCTAAAACCAACATGCTTTTGTTTATGGCCGATAACCGATAAGAGAAACTGATAGATGACTAATTCGAGCGGGGAATGCTGATGGAGCTGGTAGAGCAGCTTAGACGAAACCTCAAAGAGACGCTTCGTTACCTCAAAGAGCGGGTTGCGGGGACCGTCGATATTGGGATAATCTTAGGGTCGGGCCTTGGCGGTTTGGTCGACGAGGTCGAAAACGCCAAACGCTTTACCTATGACGAACTGCCGCATTTTCCGAGACCGACGACCGAGGGCCATTTCGGCAACCTGGTCATCGGGATGCTGGCCGGCAAGCGCGTAGCCGTGATGCAGGGGCGCTTCCATTATTACGAGGGCTATACTTCGGCGGGCATATCCTATCCGGTCAGGGTTTTGAGCGGGCTCGGCGCGAAGACTCTGATAGTCACGTGCGCGGCCGGCGGTCTCAACCGGGATTTTGCGCAGGGCGATATAATGGCCATTAGGGACCATGTCAATATGATGCCGACCAACCCTTTAATGGGGGCGAACGACGACGAGATAGGGCCGAGGTTTTTGGACATGACCGAAGCCTATAATAGTGAATATCTCGCGTTGGCGCACCGCGTATCCGAAGCGGAGGGCATACCGCTCAAGGAGGGCGTCTATGTCGGCCTGCTCGGCCCGGCTTACGAGACGCCCGCGGAGATAAAGTATTATTCGACGATGGCGGATGCCGTCGGTATGTCGACCGTGCCCGAGGTGCTAATAGCGCGCCACGCCGGGTTGGATGTGCTGGGGTTTGCGGTGATAACCAATGTCTCCGGCGGGCGACACACGGTCAGCCACGAAGAGGTCATAGCCGCCGCGCGGAAGTCATCGGAGTCTTTGGTCCGTTTGATAATAAAAGTCATAGAGAAAATGTAAGCCGCAAAGGAGCGATAGTATGAAGTATGATGTAAAAGACCTCGGTCTCGCGGAGACCGGGAAGAAGAGAATCGAATGGGCCGACAAAGATATGCCGGTGTTGCGCCTCATCCGGGAGCGGTTTGAAAAAGAGAAGCCTCTCAACGGCGTAAAGCTGGCCGCCTGCCTCCATGTCACGTCGGAGACGGCAAACCTGATGCGAACGCTAAAGGCCGGCGGGGCGGAGGTCGTTCTGTGCGCCTCGAATCCGCTGAGCACGCAAGACGATGTAGCGGCATCCTTGGTCAAGGACTACGAGATACCGGTCTTCGCCATAAAAGGTGAAGACGACAAGACCTATTATGAGCACATCCACGCGGCGCTCGACTTTCATCCCGAAATCACGATGGACGACGGCGCCGACCTCGTATCGGTTTTACATACCGACCGGGTCGACCAGGTCGGTGAGATTATCGGTGGAACCGAGGAGACGACGACCGGTGTTATTCGTCTCAAGAGCATGGCGGAGCAGGGAGTCCTGCGCTACCCGATTATCGCGGTAAACGACGCCCAAACCAAACACTTCTTCGATAACCGCTACGGGACCGGACAGAGCACCGTCGATGGCATATTGCGGGCGACGAACATTTTGCTCGCCGGAAGAACCTTAGTGGTGACCGGATACGGCTGGTGCGGCCGGGGTGTCGCGATGCGCGCAGGCGGCATGGGGGCGAATGTCGTCGTCGTCGAGATAGACCCGCTCAAAGCGATAGAAGCCGTTATGGACGGCTACCGCGTGATGCCGTCGATAGAGGCCGCGAAGATCGCCGATTTATGGGTAACGGTCACCGGCAACCTCCATGTCATCGACCGCGCGCATTTCGACGCGATGAAAGATGGGGCGATAATCGCGAACAGCGGGCACTTCAATGTCGAGATAAACATCGCGGCGCTCGAAGAGATGTCCGAATCGCGCAGAGAGGTCCGCGAGTTCGTCGAAGAGTTTTTGATGAAAGACGGCCGCCGCATCTATCTGTTGGCCGACGGCCGCCTGGTAAATCTCGCCGCCGCCGAAGGGCATCCCGCCAGCGTTATGGATATGAGCTTCGCGAATCAGGCCTTGGCCGCCGAGCTTATGCTAAAAGAGGCGAAGAAGATGGAGAAAGACGTCTTCGGCGTGCCGAGCGATATCGACCAGGAAATAGCGCGGCTCAAACTCGCTTCCATGGGCATCGATATAGATGAGCTGACGGAAGAGCAGTATAAGTACCTTCATTCGTGGGAGATGGGGACATAAGACGAATTCGCGAAAATTTTTGGAGGCGTTAGTGTGAAGACAATCGAGTGGAAAAACGGAAAAGTCGTTTTAATAGACCAGACGAAGCTTCCGCTTAAAGAAGAGTATATCGTAACCGACGACTACCGGAGGGTCGCTGAGGCGATAAAGATTCTTAGCGTGCGCGGCGCGCCCGCAATCGGCGTCGCCGCCGCTTACGCGGTTGCGCTGGCGGCCATGGAATCCCAGGCAAAGAAGACCGGGGATTTTTTGGATGAACTCGCCGGAGCGACAGGGCTTATCGGGGCGACGCGCCCGACCGCGGTCAACCTCTTCTGGGCGCTTGAGCGAATGAAAGAAAAGGCCGGCGCCAATTCACATCTCGCGGTCGGCAGGCTAAAACGGGTTCTCAAGGAAGAGGCGGATTTAATCGCCGCCGAGGAACTCGAGATGAGCAAAAAGATGGGCGATTACGGCGCCGAACTCATCGCCGACGGGGATAACGTCCTCACACACTGCAACGCGGGGGCGCTGGCGACAGTCGATTACGGCACCGCGCTCGCGGTTATACGCTCGGCCCACAACCAGGGCAAGAAGATCCACGTCTACGCCGATGAGACGCGGCCGCTCCTGCAGGGCGCCCGGCTTACGACGTGGGAGTTGATGAGGGAAAACATACCGGTCACGCTGATTTGCGACAATATGGCCGGCCATTTCATGAGCCTGGGAAAAGTCGACAAGATAGTCGTCGGGGCGGACAGGGTGGCGGCCAACGGCGACATAGCCAACAAAATCGGCACGTACTCGGTGGCGGTTCTGGCGAAAGAGCACAATATCCCGTTTTATGTCGCGGTCCCGGTTACGACCATCGACACCTCGATTCCGGACGGGAGCCACATACCGATTGAAGAGCGCGAGTCGCACGAGGTGACGGGGTTTGGCGGCTCACAGGTCGCGACCGAGGGCGTCACCGTCGCCAATCCGGCGTTCGACGTTACGCCCAACCGTTACATCACCGCCATCATTACCGACCAGGGTGTCTTGAAGCCGCCTTACGATAAGGCAATCGCCGGACTTTTCGAGAAGTAGACGCTATCAACGAATTAGCGGGCATCATCCTGTCAATACTAATACTCATCTCGATCGGGTTCTTCAGCAAGCGGGCCGGTCTGCTTAAGCGAGCGGATAATGCGGTTTTGAACAACATCATCATCTACATCACGATGCCGGCGCTCATATTTCGCGCCGTTTTCGAATCCGAACTAACTCTGTCCATCATCAAGATATCTTTGCTGGCTTTGGTTGTCGTCGCCGTCAGTATGCTGACGGCGTTTGTTGCGGGGCGTTTCGCCTGCCGTTCGCGCCCGACGTTCGGGGCGTTTGTGCTTGTCGCGGCGGTCGGCAACACCGGCTATCTGGGATTCCCGCTTACGATGGAGATATTCGGCATCGAAAACCTGATAAAAGCGGTCTTCTACGACCTCTTCGGGACGGTGATCATCCTCTTTACCGCGGGCCTGGTAGTCGCCGGCAGGTACGGTGGGCGGGAGGGGAAGATTAACATGGTGCGGGAGATTCTCCTCTTCCCGCCGCTTCTGGGGTTGGTCGCCGCATTCTTGTTCAAAAGCGTCGGTTTGCCGAAGTTCTTTCTCGACGTCATCGGGTTTTTGGCGGGAGCGACGGTGCCGTTGATAATGATCTCCATCGGGCTGGCCCTTGAGGTCGGGCAGGTCCGCCGATACAAGCTCGAGATAGGCATAGTCAGCGTGATAAAGCTCTTTGTGGCGCCGCTGACGGCGCTGGCCGGCGCGACATTGTTCGGGTTGAGCCGCGTCGACCTCGGGATAACCGTGCTGGAGGCATCGATGCCTGCGGCCATGTTCTCGATGATAATCGGGCTCAAATACGGGCTGGACAACGACTTTCTGCCGGCGGCTATCGTCACGACGACGATGATTAGCCTGGTAACGATACCGGCGTGGCAATATGTCTTAAGCCTATTGGTGGGTTAGCGCTAGAAATAAATGCTTCTCAATCATACGGTTGCCTTTAGCCGTTTGTTCTATGTCGGTGGGTTAGCGCGAGAAATAAATGGGCTTCTGCTTAGCTGACCTGGTCTTTGACCCCACACTCGCCTGCCGGAGGCCTCGCAGCCGTTTTAGAGCCACTGATACCTCTCTCGTCCTCCTGGAACGGCAGGGCTTACTCCTAAGACGCACCATGCTCAACAAAAGTCAGATATAGATAGCTTTTGCCTTACGTGGATCCTTTTGCCTGCATCTAGCTTGGATTATCCGGCGCAACACTGGGCGGCGCCGGGGCAACCACAGACCTAAACAGAAACCCAAAGTCATAACCTACCTGATTTTACCCGTATTTGCGAGAATCCACAACCGCGCGCCGACGGTCGCCCCCGGAGCCGTCGAGCGGTGTCCTGGCCACGGTCAGCACATAAACCACTGCGGCGCCGCGTTGTTTAAGGGCGCTAGCGCACTCGCTCGCGGTGCTCCCGGTCGTGTAGACGTCGTCGATGAGGAGTACGCGCTTGGGCACTTTACCGAAAGCCCGAAAAGCCCCCTTGACGTTGTCCGCGCGCCGGGCGAAGCCGAGGCGGTGTTGCTCCGGGATGTTCTTGACCTTTGCGAGCCCGGTGTAGAGCGGCTTATTGTGTCGGCGAGCCAGCTCTTTTGCGAGTAAGCCCGATTGGTTGTAGCCGCGTTCGGCTTCTTTGAGTTTAGAGAGCGGGACAAACGCGACGGCGTCGACGGCGTCCATCAGATGACCCGCCTCATCGTCGATGAAGAGGCTGAGATACGCCGCAAGGCGCTTGCCGTTTTTATATTTAAACGAGTGAATCGCGCTCTTCAGGCTGCCGGTATAGGCGCCGCCCGAGCGCGCCGAGGTGAAGTGGAGGTGCTTGCCCCGGCATTCACGGCAGTCGGCGACCGGCCGCACGCAAGGTTTGCCGCACTTATCGCAGACGGGGTCGGCAATACGCGAAAAGCTGTCCGTGCAGCTCACGCAGAGCGGCCCGTTCGAGGCGCTCTCGCAGACTAGGCAGACCTGCGGGAAGACGAGTTCGGGAAAACCGCCGAGCAGGCGGCGCAAACCCGTCCACGCACTGCGAAAAGAGCGCGGGGCACCACTCCCTATAGGGTTATGGCTATCCATGCGGTTTTGCCCGCGCCGTCGGCTTTGGCCCGGTCGAGCCGGACTTCATAATGATTGGCATATAAACACAATAGCACAAACCAGCACAAACCGATTGGCCAATGGTAAGAAGTTTTTTATAATATTGTTTTGAAATATCAAGCGACAACACGCGCTTGAGGAAGAAGAGGCGGCGAGCGAATATACCATGTTCCGTATAGCAGTCAACGCGCTTCGCTAATAAGGGCATGTCAAATTCGCGCAATAAGAAGAACCCCTACGCGGCGTGGTATGCACGCCACCGGTCTGCGGATGACGGTTGTCGTCAAAGCACCCATATTAATATGGCAATATTTACCTGGTGATTGAGTTTCCTGGGTGGTATGTATGTAATTATAGGTACTATAGATAGCACTTTCGTTTTGTAGACGGGTTCAAAGTGGTATCATATACCTAGGTTGTTGGTTTGTATGGATTTAGGAGGTGCACGTGCTTCAGGGAACGGTCAAATGGTTTAGCGCGGAGAAAGGCTACGGATTTATCGAGCTGGAAAGCGGCGATGATGTCTTCGTACACTTTTCTGCCATTCAGGAGGAAGGCTTTAAAACCCTCAACGAAGGCCAGGCAGTCATGTTCGAGGTGGTTGAGGGAGATCGCGGTCCTCAGGCTTCAAATGTCCAAAGACAAGTATAAACATTTTGAAGTCACTGAAAACCAACAACAACACCCCATGTATTTCATACATGGGGTTTTACGTTAGTGGTATGCCCGAGTTAGTGGTGCGCCCGGCGGGGTTTATGCGCCGGCTGTCAACGGGTCAACCCGCGTTTCCTCATCTGTAGTTATTCAAAGTATAAGAGCTGTCGGTCGACACGAGCATAGTTAGGAGTGTATGCGCATGGAAATAATCGTAAAAGGCAGGCATATGGAGGTAACCGATGCTCTTCGAGCGTATGCCGAAGAGAAAATCGGGAGAATAAGCAAGTATTTCGACAAAATCATCAAAATCGAAATCGCTTTCATAGATGAGAAGAACCCGAGCATCGAAAAATCGAAGACCATAGAGGTGACAGTCTTCCCGAAGGGGCCTATCCTGAGGGCCAAAGAGTCCTCGACCGATATGTATGCCTCGATCGATATGGTCGTCGACAAGCTCGAACGGCAAATCAAACGATATAAGAACAAACTCTCCAAGAGCGCCAAAGGCTCTCCGAAGCCCGGTGAGATGAGCGCGGCTCTCGTCGCGGTCGAAGAGGAGTTCGAAGGCCCGCGTATCGTCAAAGTCAAGCAGATTGCGGTCA
Source organism: Actinomycetota bacterium (assembly GCA_018333515.1). Classification (NCBI taxonomy): domain Bacteria; kingdom Bacillati; phylum Actinomycetota; species Actinomycetota bacterium. The sequence goes on along the minus strand of JAGXSZ010000001.1, from coordinate 8,352 downwards.
AGCCGATGGACGCCGAAGAGGCGACCCAGCAGATGGAGCTTTTGGGGCACGATTTCTTTGTCTTCACCAACACCGATACCGATGAGGTAAACGTCGTTTATAGGCGTCGCGACCATAACTACGGTTTAATCGAGCCGATTTCCGGCAAGATGTAACGCCGGTCGGGCAATTTGCGTTATAGTTAAAGGGAAGCACATATCGAAGAAATTGTTGGCGGCAAGACGGCGGAAGAGGAACCCAAATGAACCCGACGATAGACAACGTCTCGGTCGAGGAGATCGAGGGCTTGCTCTGCCAAATCGAAGAAATCAAGGCGGCACGAATCGTAGTCGGTCCGGGTCGCGGAATCGAAGAGATTCATATTCTAGCGAGTTCGGGCAAGGGGCCCAAGCAAATCTCCCGCGACATCGAATCGATGTTGATGGCGCAATTCGGCCTACCCGTAAACCACCGCAAAATCAGTATCGCCCAGCTTGGCTCCGCTGAGCACAGGGTGCCGAGAGCGCGGCTGAAACTCGATTCGGTCCGGCACGAAGTCGATGACCGGAGGGCACGAGTCGCGGTGACTTTGCGCCACGGCGAGACCGATTACGAAGGCCTCGCGGAGGGGGTCGCATCGAGAGTAGGCAGGCTACGGCTTGTCGCGAGCGCCGCCTTAGCCGCCGTTGAGCGGATAATCGCAGGGAACGAGGCCTTCGCCCTCGAAGACATCACCGCGATGGCTTTGGGTCGCGATACGGTCGTCGTTGCCTCGGTGGCGTTACTCGACAGTAGCGGCGATGAGACATATGTCGGTTGTGCTATAGTAAAAGACGATGAGCGCGAAGCGATAGTAAGAGCGGTGCTCGACGCCGTCAACAGGCGCTTGGAACTCTTGATAACCTCATAGCGTTAGCGTTGATTTCTGGACCGACATCAAAATGTTCGAGACAAAGGTGAACAATCGATTAGTTATTGAGCGGAGCGGTGCTGACCCTTCCGACAGCGAGCGGGGAAGGGGAGAGAACCTAAAAGGAGGTCTCTTTGTTGAAAGCCCGTATTCTGATGACACTCGTTGCCCTCGCAAGCTTGATTCTGGCCGGCGGAGCCGGCAGCAGAATGGGTTGATTTTCTTTTGATGTCGGTCCTTTTTTATCTATAGCAAGAAGGACGACCGGCTGTCGGTTCGACTATTATCACTCAAAGAGATACAGTGAAGGACATCACTTCCAAGGCGAGAATATTTTTTTATAGCGTATATGCGGCGGCATTTGTGGTTTTGCTTGCAAGCTTGATAACCAAGCCCGCTTTATCGTGGGCGGATGTCGCTTTTTTTGCGTTGTTCATTTTTGTCGCCGATTCTTTCACCATCCCGCTACCGAAGAATGCTTCGATTTCAGTCAGTTTCGCCGTTATTTTCGCGGCGGCGCTTCTCTTCGGCCCCCAGGCCGCGGTAATCGCCGGCCTCATAACGGTAATCAATATCGGTGACCTCAAGCGCAAAATCCCCTGGTACAAGATGGTATTTAGCGCGTGTAATTATGTCATATCGGCCTATGCCGCCGGTTATGTCTACATCTTGACCGGGGGCTCTATCGGCGGGATAACCGTCGCCGACTTCCCGTACATAATCGTGCCCGTGGTCTTTGCGAGCACGGTCTTCTTCGCCCTAAACACCGGCCTTATCGCCCTCGGAGTCGGCCTTTTGAACGACGAATCACCCGTTGGTATCTGGCGTTTCGACTACCAGTGGCTCATCCCGAACTACTTCGCCCTCGGTGTGCTGGGCTTGGTTCTGGCGCAGATATACTACCTGACCGGCCCGGCGAGCTTCGTCCTTTTGATAGTGCCGCTCCTCATCGCCCGGCAGACCTTCCAGGTCTATATGCAGCTGCGAGGAGCGTATCTCGATACGGTCAAAGCCTTGGTCCAGGCGCTGGAGGCCAAAGACCCGTACACGCGCGGCCACTCGGAGCGCGTCGCCAAGTACGCGGAGCAAATCGCGCGCGAGCTAAAACTGCCCGAAGACCGGGTGGAGACGCTTCGCTACGCGGCGCTTCTGCACGATATCGGAAAAATCGGCATCGCCCGCAAGATTCTCAACAAGCCGGGAAAGCTCAACAACGACGAGTTCAAAAAGATACAGTCGCACCCCAGAATCGGCGCGAGCATCCTAAATGATATCGATTTTCTCGAAAAAGCGATCCCCGCGGTCTATTACCACCACGAACACCTCAACGGACGCGGTTACGGGGAGGGCCTGGCGGGAGAGCGCATCCCGCTTCTCGCGCGGATTATGACGGTCGCCGACAGCTTCGACGCGATGACCTCGACGCGCTCATATAGGCCGGCGATGAGCGTCGAGGAGGCGGCCGAGGAATTGATGGCGTGCTCTAACCGGCAGTTCGATAGCGAAGTCGTCGAGGCTTTCATGCGCGCGCTCGACCTGTCGATGGAGAAGGCCGGCCCCGAGATAAAGGAGTTGCAGCTAAGCATTGGAGTCGAGAATCCGGCATAAGGCGAAAATATATAGGAGTGTCGTAATATCGTTTGGCGTCATCGCGCTCGCGGTCTACGCGATGCGCCTGACCGCGGATAATCTCGCCATGGTCGGTTTGTTCGCGCTCGCGGCAATCATCAGCAGGCTCCTCGATATCCGCCTGCCGCAAGGGGGCAAGGTCCACATCGACACGGCGGTAATCATCGCCTCGGTCTTGCTCTTTCCGCTGCCGCAGGCGCTCCTCATCATCGTAGTCGGTGTCGTCGTATCGATGCTGGTGCAGCGATTGAAGTTAAAGTTCACAGCGACGATGTACCCGCTTTCGCAGCTCGTTTTGATTGTTATAGCGGCCGCCCAGGTCTTTTACGCGGCCGGCGGCGAGACCGGCAAAATCGAGCCGTTTTACGGCATAACGGCGCTGGTATTGCTCTGCGGCGTCTACACCTTCTTGATGCTCGGCCTCGACCAACTGGCTATCTCTATCAACCGGGGAACACCGTACATCCCCGCGTTCATGTCGGCGGTCGAGTTTTTGGCCCCGTTTTATTTAGCGCTCTCATCGCTCGGGGTGCTTCTTGCGATAATGTACGGGGGCATGGCGTACTGGGGGCTGCTCATATTTTTTGTGCCGCTTCTGGTGACGCGCCTCTCTTTTAAATCTTTTCTCGACATCCGCAGGGTATACCGGAAGACCATCGAGGCGTTGGCGAATACAATCGAAGCGCAGAACCCGCGCCGGCGCGGCCACGGCCAGCGGGTAGCGAGTTACTCGGTCGATATAGGCAAAGAGATGGGGGTGCACGGGCGCGACCTCGAGTTAATCGGCTACGCCGCGCTCCTGCACGACATCGGCATGCTCGGCGTCGACGAGGACTCGCTCGACCACCTGCTGGAGCAGGCGAGCGCGCAGAGCGGCGAAGCCCCGCACGCCATCATCGGCGCGGAGATAATAGAAGAGGTCGATTTCTTAAAAGACGCGGCCGACATGGTCCGCAAGCACCACTTCCCGATAGATAAAGTCGGCTCGCCCTCCGAGCTGTCGCTCGGCGCGCGCATCATCAACGTCGCCAGCTCGTTCGACAAGTTTACCCGCGCGGACAACCCCGACGAGCGCCTCACCGCCTACCAGGCCATAACCCGCATCAAGAAAGACCAAGCCATAGTCTACGACCCCAAAGTAGTCCGCTCCCTCATCAATGTCCTCCGCAAACAGGGGAAGTTGATGGAGTTTGTGAGCTAAGCCGGACGCATGCGGAAAGCATCTAACTAAGAATTCCTAAATAATTCAGTAATTCGGATTAACGGATTGACGTATATGCAGCATATCCGTCATAATTGTATTGAGGTGGTAATCTTGATAAGGCGATTAACGGAAAGAAGCAGCATTAGTATCCCGAAAGAGAATCTTGAGCGTGTAGGTGTGCAGCCGGGGGATTATTTCGAAGTGTCGGACGACGGCAGGCGGATTATCCTCACGCCGAAAGTCGTTGATGACAAGTTTTCAGAGAAAGAGTGGGAAGAACTTGCGTCGTTGGCTAAAAAGGCCGGCAAAAAATACAAGACGGCAGCCTCAGCTAAGAAGCACCTCGAAAGGCTGTCCGAGTGAACTACGAGTACAAACCTTCCTTTGAGCGAATGTTCAAGGAGCTTGAACCGGGCGCAAAAATACGGGCTGTTAACGCGATATTCTCACTAATCGACTTCTTCGAGACCGGACAACGAACCGTCGGTCTCGGACTAAAACAGCTCCGAGGCGATTTTTGGGAAATCAGAGTCGACCTCAAAATCCGAGTTCTTTTTGTTTTCGAAAGTGATACTGTCAGCTTCATAGTCGTCGGAACCCATGACGACATCTCGAAATTTCTTCGCAGGTCTTAAAAAGAAGTTACAAAATCGTACGATGCGTATTCATCCATTGAGATTTGATATACCGATAGGCGTTAAGTGAGATAAGTCTGCAACGTTGTAAGTTATGTGCTATGATAACGATGTTGTTGGTGGTGAAGGATTAAATATGGAAGCTAATCGGATAACTGGCCGAGAGAAACAAATCTTAAGGTTAGTCGGTAAGGGTTTCTCTAATAAAGAAATAGCTTATGATCTTAGCCTAAGCATCTATACAATTGAGAACCACCTCAGTAAGATCTACCGTAAACTTAATGTGAAAGATCGTTTTGAAGCTGTTGAGACGGCTAGAAAAGAAGGCATCTTTCGGTAATTTCTAAAGCCTGCGTCCATCCATCCCATCCCATACATTCTTTCAAGCACAAATTTATTTGCTCTAAACTACGAGCGCTTATAGCTGAATGTAGCCAATATTAGCCGTTGCACAATAGAAATATATTGCTAACCTAATACATAGGATTAAGAGGAGGCGCTGCTATTTCAAGAAACGAGAGGCAAAAGGAAGGGGTTTTATTATGAGAAGCCTTTATTGGCGCATATCATTAAGTCTGCTGCTCTTATTATTGCTGCCTGCAACCGCTTTCGCATTACCTTACGGTGAAGCCGCTTATGCGACCAACTCTACTGGTAGTATAACTACGGCTTGGGGGACTTTTGCTAAGAATTGGGTTATGGATAACCCCACACTGCAATCCCCCGATGGTCAGCACGTGAACTCGATATACATCAGGTATGATAGTAAAAATATAATCGAAATCGGCTGGTATAGAAGCTATCCGTCTTCATCGACAAACCCGCAGGGCTTTACGGTACGTCTAAAGAATGATGTCTACGAATTTAAAGCGCTGGGCGCAATGACAAAAGGCACGTATGCCAACTTTCAGATAAACAATGTGCCGGGCACATATAGTTTTGAAACCTGGATCAACGGAGTTCGGATGTACACATGGACCAATAGCGGCTTTACATCTGGACGAACTAGAGTAGGGGCTGAACGCAGGTACGGTGGATCGGGCGGTGACACCAATTATGCCAATTTTCAGGAGCTTAAATATAAGGGTAGCAGCGGTGCATGGGGATATTGGTACAAAATTAATGACGAGTATTTAGGCGGTCAAGAGGATGTTTGGTACGATGTGTTTCCGAACGATGCTGCGTATAGCTTAATCATTGATAGGAACTCTTAGGTAAAACTAATGTTTCGCAGGATGATGGGGAAGGATGAATTCTATGATGAAAGAGATTAGTAGGCACAAATTGTTAATATTAGCAGGTTTATGTTTACTGGTTGCCTCAGCGCTAGCATTTACAGTTTTTAAATCTAGCATTGCACCCAAAGAAGAATCCAAAGTTGCGATTCAAACAGAAAATAAAACAGAAGCGCTCGTAAAAGAAAGAAAGAATGCATCAATTAAAGCTATTAAAAGGCCAAATGAAAACATGCTTATGATTGAAGGCACAATGAGCGAAGACGGTACTAGAGTTGCCAGCTTTAACGAAGCGCTATCTAAAATTAGCGCAAAACCAAAGCTGCCAGACGCGGCTGTTGCGGGAGAGCCCAAAGCAGTATATGTTCTACACCTTGCCCCCACGCCTGAAGAACAAGGGATAGGTATCGAGTACGAAAACGGTATTTACATTTATATCTACCCTAACAAATATCCAGCGCCTGATTATGATAGTGATTCAAAGACTTTGCCTGGTGTCAAGCTTGGAAATATTAACGGATTTAAAGGAACTATCCATGAATATACCCAGAGAGTTATACCAGTACTCGGTGAAGTGCGGGAATCAGCTCATGTTATTTGGTATGAAGACGGCATTGAGTATAAGATATTTGGCGACAAAGAGGGAAAGGTAAGACTTAAGGATTTACTGCCAATCGCGCATTCAATGCGATAATCAGGCAAAGATATTAAAGCAAATAGACCTACGCAAAGGAGTAAGCTGCTTGAATCTAGGTAGCTTACTCCTGTCTATGCTGATTTTTTGCACGTTCCTTTGCCGGGGTTCTGCGGTTAGTGACAAACGCCGCCCCAAACAACGCCAGGGGGTGTTCTTAATTGCTGGCTTAATATGTGATATATTGCTACCAATCTTCCCCAATGACCATACGCGCGAAAAGTGCTACAATACGTGTGGTTATTTGAAAATCGCGCGGCGTCCGATATTCTGGATTAAGATTACCGACTGCTGTATCCTTGGATGTGATATCACAATTGGAGATGAAGAGAATTGTTTAAGGCACTCGAGAAAGTCCTCCGCATGGGGGAGGGCAAAAAATTTAAATTGCTCGAAGATAAAGTGGCTATGGTAAACGCTTGGGAGCCCGAAATGGCCCCGCTCAGCGATGCCGAACTCAAAGCGAAGACCGCTGAGTTCAAAGCGCGGCTCGCCGAGGGTGAGACGCTCGACGACATTCTGCCGGAGGCCTTCGCCGTTGTGCGCGAAGCATCCAAGCGCGTCCTCAACATGCGTCACTTCGATGTCCAGATAATGGGCGGCACGGTCCTTCATGAGGGCAAAATAACCGAGATGAGAACCGGTGAGGGTAAGACGCTCGTCGCGACGCTCCCCGTATATCTCAACGCGCTGGAGGGCAAGGGCGTCCATGTCGTCACCGTCAATGATTACCTGGCCAAGCGCGACAGCGAGTGGATGGGGCGGATATACGAGTTTTTGGGCTTCAAAGTCGGCTTGCTCCAGAACGACACGCCGCTCGAGGTAAAAAGGGAAGCCTATCGGGCGGACATAACCTACGGAACGAACAACGAGTTCGGCTTCGATTACTTGCGCGACAATATGGTCAGCCATATCGAACAGCGCGTCCAGCGCGGTCGTCACTTCGCCATAATCGATGAGGTCGACAGCATTCTCGTCGACGAGGCTAGGACGCCGCTGATCATATCGGGCCAGCCGGAGCAGTCGGCCGACACCTACTATACTTTTGCGAGGATTATTCCCAAGCTCAAAAAAGGCCGCGACTACGACGTCGACGAGAAGCACCGCACCGTCGCGGTGACCGAGGAGGGCGTCGCTCGCGTCGAAGAAGCGCTCGGCATCGACAACATGTACGACCACGTCAACAGCCAGCTCGTAAACCACCTGCAGCAGGGGCTCAAAGCACAGGCGCTCTTTAAGAAAGACGTCGACTATATCATCAAGGACGGCGAGGTCATCATCGTCGATGAGTTCACCGGTCGCCTGATGGAAGGGCGCCGCTACAGCGAGGGCCTGCACCAGGCGATAGAGGCGAAAGAAGGCGTTCGCATCCGCGAGGAGAACCAGACGCTTGCCACTATTACCTTGCAAAACTATTTTCGCATGTATGAAAAACTCGCCGGTATGACCGGTACGGCCGCGACCGAGGCCGACGAGTTTATGCACATATATAAATTGGCGACGGTCGTCATTCCGACTAATAAGCCTATGGTCAGAGATGACATGGCCGACCTTATCTACAAGACCGAGGAGATCAAGTACAAGGCGGTCATCGACGATATAGTCGAGCGCAACAGACAAGGGCAGCCGATACTGGTGGGCACCGTCTCAATCGAGCGGAGTGAGCTTCTCGGCAAGATGCTCAAGCGCCGCGGCGTCAAACACGAGGTGCTCAACGCCAAACATCACGAGCGCGAGGCCGAGATAATCGCGCAGGCCGGGCGGAAAGGCGCGGTCACTATCGCGACGAACATGGCAGGTCGAGGCGTCGACATCGTTCTCGGCGGCAACCCGCCCGAGCCGGGCGAGGCCGAAGAGGTCTTGGACGCGGGCGGCCTTCATGTTATCGGCACCGAGCGCCACGAGTCGCGCCGTATCGACAACCAGCTCCGCGGCCGCTCGGGTCGCCAGGGAGACCCCGGCTCCACCCAGTTCTATCTCTCGCTCGAAGACGACCTCATGCGTCTTTTCGGCTCGGAGAGAATCGGCAACATTATGGAGCGGCTCGGCGTCCCCGACGACCAGCC